>JBIKYZ010000251.1:0-6954 GCA_044354985.1 Pseudanabaena sp.
AAAAGTATTTGTATCTATATGTAGCCATGTTTGAGTGGGCATACAATCTTAGCTGGATTGATTTTGATTTCCTTCGTCGTCTTCTTATGCCTCCTTCCACCTATTTACCTAGATGAGCCAGGATTTTTGGATATCTTGATCGAGGCTACGAATATCTTTGCGAATGGATTCGCTGACATTGACAGATTGCTTATAGAAGACGATAGATAAATCCGTTTGGTTTTGTGCTTGAAGAGTTAAACCAATATTGCTGAGGGCAACTCTTTCACCATCACGGTTTTTGATTTTACGAGCGATTTCTAATCCAGATTTATGATAGCTAATCGCTTTAGCATAGTCACCCAGTGCATAGTAAGTACTGCCGAGCGAACCCAGAGTTTTTCCTTCGCCACGGCGATCTTTGACTTCTTGAGCAATCTTTAAACTGGCTTCATAGTTAGCGATCGCTTTGTCATAATTTCCTTGAGCCTCATAGGCATTACCCAGATATCCCAGTGATTTTCCTTCACCACGGCGATCGCTAATTTCCTGAGCCGCCTTTAAGCTTGACTGGTGATACTTAATTGCCTCGTTATAATTGCCCAGATCGTAATACACATTACCTAAGTAGCCGAGGGACTTAGCTCGACTGAGACGATCGTTAATTTTGGTGGCGATCGCTAAGCTCTGCTGATAATATGCAATCGATTTGGGATAGTCACCAAGCGCACGATAAACAAGTCCTAAAAACCCAAGAGCCTGTCCTTCGCCACGGATTTCTTTGATCTCGCGAGTGATGGCTAAACGCTTCTCTTGAAATTCGATCGCTTTAGCATAGTTGCCCTGAGAGCGATAGGCATTGCCGAGATTGCCCATCGCGTTCCCTTCCCCTTGACGGTCATTGATCTCGCGAGCTATGACTAGTCGTTGTTGGTGATAATCGATGGCTTTAGCGTAGTCTCCTAATGCGTAGTAGTTCATTCCCAAATTCCCCAGAGATGAGCCTTCCCTACGGCGATCGCCAATCTCACGGGTAATGGCTAAACTTTGTTCGTGATAAGCCATCGCCTTGACATAGTTACCGCGCGAACGGTATATAACACCTAAATTGATTTGAGATTCTGCTTCTCCACGGCGATCGCCTATCTCTTTAGCGATTTCTAGACTTTTGCTATGGGATGCGATCGCCTCTTCGTATTTCCCCAGTGATTCGTATGTTTTCCCTAAATTTCCGAGTGTATTCAATTCACTTTGACGATCTTTGATTTCGCGATAGATATTTAGTGCTTGTTGATATGACTGTATTGCGGATTCGCACTGACCAGCTTGGCATTGCTGTAGCCCTTGTTTATTCAGCCGATCTGCCTCTGCTTTGCGGTCTTGATTTGTTTGCACTTGAGCCGTTACTAAGGGCAGATTAGGAGATATCGCCATCCCAAAAAGCCCAGTTGTAAACACAAACATTAACGAATAGAACCGAGAAGACATGACATCACCATCAAGTTTGCATCACAATTGTATAGCAATCCTAAATGATTTGTGTAAGAGCGCTTTGCGCTCAAAAGAAAGTACCGACCGCGCAGCGGTCGGTACTTTCTTTTGGTGTTAATTACGTTCTAATGTTACTTGGAATGTAGATGATAGACCTCTTGCTGCTAGCGAGGCAGGGCAACCACGGGGGGATGGCGACTACCCCAAAATTTAAAGGGTAGGGGCTACGCCCCCGTGCCAGCCCTATACCTATGCTATGACAGGAATTCCACATTAGTTACGTGGAGGTGCTTATGCTAATTGTGTAGTACTGATCTCAATTAATGGAATTAATACGCCATTTTGGAGCTGTCCATTGGTGCTGAGTTCACTATGACAGAGATATAAGCGATCGCCTGTGCGATCGAGTAAATCCCTAAGTAACCTTTGTAAACGTTGCATATCTGCATCACGCTGATTTTCGATTGTCCATAATGTGTCATTCCAGCTTTTAAGAAAAAGTGGCGCACCGAATAGAGACGCAGCTCCACCCTGCAACCATAGATCAGAACTAGCATCCAGCCAAAATTGCCAACGGTGCGATCGCCTTGCCATGCGATATTGGATAATTGTCGCGAGGACAACGCTATCTTCAGGTTGATTTGGCGCATAGGGATTTGCCGTGACAGTGCCTTGCCGAATCAGTTGAATGAAGTTTTCGAGAATTACAGGGTCTTCTTGATCGAGGCGATATCCCAATTGCCAATAATATTGAGCAGTCTCAATTAATGATTGCAAGGTAGAAGTATGTTCGTAACTGAGTTTACGTGGTTTAAAGAAAGCCTGAATAGCGCGATCAACAAATAGCAATGGCGCATCCTTGGGCGATTGTTGTTCTATCCATTGACGTAATTTTTCATAGGCATGAGTCGCTTCATAGCCAAGGCGATTCCATTGGTTATAGGTTTCTGCCTCCAGCAATTTTGGGCTTTCTGGATGTCTTGCAAAGCAATAATCGGCAAGCATTCCTGCTCTTACTGGATCGATCGCATCCGTAAGCACCACCAACATTTCGGCAATATGATCGCGGCTTACGAGTTGCCCAAGGTTCGGATAGACTAATGTAATGAGGGTAAGTAGCGATCGCACTTGAGCAGAATAGGACAATGGGCGCTGATCGTTGAGTGGAGTAATATTAATATTCTTTTTGCGCAGAATTTCCGCGATCGCATAGTTGGCAATATTATCTAATCCGGGGGCAATAATAGCGATCTCGTTGGCTTTGATTTCCTCCGATGCGATCGCTTCGGCAATGGTTTCAGCAACATTACGGAATAATTTTGCGCGAGAAACGGATTCAATTGATTTAATCGAGTTGTAGGGTTCGATAAATTGTAAAATTGGTTCGCTGACAACTTGCAGAACTGATTCAGCGATTTCAGTTCCCAAAGTGTGACTAGCATGGGGTAAACTTACGATTTCACATTCTGATTTGAGTGATTGCCAATATTCAGGATCGCCACCTAATCCTAATCTTGCTGATCCGTCAGGATTAAAAGTAAACATGCCGATCGCATTATTTTTAAGCAGGAATTTGCATAAGTCGCAGGCGATCGCAGGCATTTCATCAGCGCGATCGACGATAATATATCGAAATCTTTCCTTGAGTTTGCGTTGATATTGTGGATTAGGAAGTAAATAATGGGCGAACAAATCCGTAATAATGCCATAGGTTAGTAAACCTCTCTCCCAGCAATACTTGCGCCATTCTTGTAAAGCTTCGCCAATTTCTTGCCATTGTTCTAATATATTGTTCTCACCACCTTCAGGATTTTCTGGAATATTAGTCTCGATACCTGCATTTAAAATTGCAGGAATTTCTTTAATCTCGCGACCACCATAGGCAGCTAATAGAAACAAATCCAGCAATCTGCGGACAAGGCGATCGCGTCCAATACCCTCCATTTGTAGAGTTCCAGTTTCGATACGATCTTTCCAGATCTTATTAGCAAGTTCCTGCTCATTCTCAACTCTTAGGAGTAAGGGAAACTGAGCTTTTAGATCGAGTGTTTTAACTAACAATGTCCAAAACAAACTCACTTCATCACGAAAAAAACTTAGTGGTGTGACAGCGGTAACTGGATAACTGCCATGGGTGGCGATCATCAGGCGATCGCCTAGCTCCCGACGTTGTTGAGAATCGACGGTGAGCACCAAAACTTTTTGGGAAGCCGCTTGAGGATTAGACTGGTATGCAAAATCTGTTTCGGTCCAATCACAAAATCGCTGAACTATTCGCTCAGTCTTGCCGCTCTTACTACCGCCCTCAATCCACAAATTCGACATAAAACCATTTAGAATAAAGTTGCGCAAAGCGCAACTTTATTCTAAATGGTTTTATGTGGCGATCGCATCTAGCTCGAAGTTTACATCAGCACCGCAACCAACCCGAAGCAAGATTTTTACAGCTTGCCACAATTGACTTAGATCAGCGTCCACGCAATCGCACAGTCGTATTTCGGGGCTTTCTTGAAAATAGCGATCGCTTTCCAGATTGCCTAAAAGTTGTTACCGACTCGCGCAGTCAAAAGGTTGAGCAAATTAGGGATAATCCTTGGGCGGAGGTAAGTTGGTATTTTACGAAAACGCGATCGCAATTTCGGATTTTGGGCAAACTAATCTTAATTGATAGTGAATTTTCGGATTTAGAATTACAAACTGCGCGATCGGCTGCATGGCAAGCGCTATCGGAACCAGCCAGAATGCAGTTTGCATGGGCGCATCCAAGAGAACCAAGAGTTGACTTCTCAGAAATAACGCCACCCGATCCCGATCAACCACTTGATACTTTTTGTTTGCTCTTGCTAAATCCCACCGAATGTGATCGCCTCGAATTACGCGGAACACCTCAAAATCGCTGGATATATCTACGTGATGAGCAAGGAAATTGGAGCGAACAAGAAGTTAACCCTTAAACCAAAGATGAAAGGCGGCGCTTCGTGCCGCCTTTCATCTTTGAGGTTGATAACTCATCCATTCTGGCTTAGGATGCGTATGTATAGTAACGAAGCTTATTCAATTTCCCTATGAAACTCACCGAGCAAACTGATGTAGAAATACTGCAAGCTTGGCGATCGGGAAGCAGTCAAGCTTTTGGCATCTTTTACGATCGCTATGGTGAGTTGGTTTACCGCTTATCATTAAGGATCTTAGGTAGCCCCCAAGAGGCGGAAGACCTCACCCAAGAGATCTTCATTTTGCTTAGTCGCAATAGTACTTACGATAGTAAACGCGGTTCGATCGCCACTTTTTTGACAGTCTTGACCCGATCGCGAGCGATTGACCGCATTCGCAAAACGCGATCGCAACAGCAGCATCTCCAAAAATGGGAACAGGGTATTGCTTCAGAACTTGACATCAGAACCTCATCACTCATGGAAAATGCGTCACTAGCCGAACGATCGGAAAAAGTAAAATCAGCTTTGGCAAAGTTGCCTGAAAATCATCGCCAAGTATTAGAAATGGCATATTTTGATGGACTCAGCCAATCTGAAATTGCTAAAATGCTAGGAACACCATTGGGGACGGTCAAGTCTTGGGCGCGTAATGGATTAATTCGATTGAGAGAAAGCTTGCAGGATACGTTGGAGTGATTATGACGACACCACAAAATAAATATCCCCATGAATGGGAAGAACTATTAGCAGGATATGTATTAGGAGATCTCGATCCTGAAGAAGTTATCGAGATGCATAAAATTATCCTAGAGCATCCAGAAATAGTCACAAAAATCGATCACTTTCAAGAGACTTTAGCAATGCTGCCTCTGGGCTTGAGCGAGACTCATCCAGCCAAAAATCTACGCGATCGCATTGCGGCACAGGCTATCCCAATCACCGTTGAGAATCTGTTAACAGATCCATTAGATCCATCGATAGACTCCTTAAGCAATCCCTTAACACCAATTATTAATCAATCGCCTCGCCGTAGAAATCTCTGGAAATTAGCCACAATTGGTTTAAGTAGCATTGGTGCGATCGCGATAATTGCTCTCGGTTTTGACAATTACCAAATGCGTCAACAAATCGCCACTAATCAAATCGAGTTAAATAAACATCGCGAAACTATTGCCATGCTGCAAGGTTCTGACAATCGCATGATCTCGCTTAAAGGTATGGGAGCAATTCCTACCGCTTCTGGAAGTGTGATGATTGCGCCCACTGAAAAAACTGCGATGATTAGCATTCAGAATCTAATGCCCATTCCTCAAGACAATAGTTATCGGCTTTGGGCGATTGTTGATGGTAAAAAGGTTGATTGCGCTCAGTTTCGTCCTGACGATCAAGGCAAGGTTTTTGTGAAAGTGCCACTAGGTAACGCCCTTAAGCAAACTACAACCTTAATTATCACGATTGAGCCAAATAAAGATATGCCTGAACCCACAGGTGAAATGGTCATGAAAGGCGAAGTCTAGCTATATTTTTCGCTTGTCCCTCTAGCAGTTAGGATCCAGAGCCCAAGATCCCCGTCTTTTTCTGCGCGATCGCAGATAGCTTTTGCTAGCCATCCAAAAAGTCGGAGATCTGAGCAGTTACGAGATGTCACCAAAGCGATCGCGATACTTTTGTAATAACGCCTCGGCTTTCACAGCCCGTTCATCGCCCGTCAGCAACAAATTGCCCAACTCATCCCACCAGCGTAACCAATACAAACCAGATTCCTGCTTGAGACCGATCTCAACACCCATTGGCGCAATATGATAATGACCACGATCATTAGGTTGCATTTTTACATACTTGCGATCAATTAGGTGATAAACCTCGATTAACGCTTTACTCGCGTCAAAAATGACATAAAAAGGAATACCGATCGCCTGTTCATAAACCCAAAACTTTCCTGCTTTTTCACTTTCATTTGGAGAAGTTGTATCTCGCTCTTCTTTACCACTACCAGATACAAATTCAATTGCTATTAGAGGAACGACAAATTCTTTCCACAATACATAAGAACGTCGAAACTCTCCATTCAAGAGTGGTGGCACATTAGGAACATAAAACCAATCAGGTGCTTCTGCGCCTTTCTCTGGAGGCTCGGTTATCCGCCAATAAATACCGCTATCTTGACCAATGCAATAGCGTCCATCGGGATGTAGTTTCTGTAAAATCGGTTCAATGGAACTCGTTAAAACAATGCTTTGCGGATGTTCTTGAAAATTCTTCACGAAAGTACCATCAGACTCTGGTAGTTGAGTATGATCAGGGACATTGATTTTAGGTAAGTGAACTACATTTGGGTTAGCCGTTGGCTCAAGTGTTTGAATACTTTCCATTGCAATACCGAGATACACATTGGTTTACTTTAACATAATCTGAATATGGTGATTATTGGAGTTTGGAAAAAATTGAAGCAAAAAATGGATGAACGGCACATTAAGAGATGCCCAAATATTGGGCATGAGAAATCGAAGCACTAATGATTTAGGAGTACTAAGATAGTAGTATTTGC
>JBIKYZ010000055.1:0-21910 GCA_044354985.1 Pseudanabaena sp.
AATTTCTATTGTTTTCGGGGCTGACATCTCTTTTTCCTCCTACTCACTCTCTTTATATTATCACTTGTTTTGGCTTGCTTTTCTCATGATCTTCATGTTCTGTTACTTTAGCCAGCGTGTACTAGGTTCTACCGCCTTTCCTATAAAGCTTGCCAGTATTGAGAATATTAATGGTCAATCGATCTCAGTTGCTAATCAGCACTTGGGCAAGGTCAAAGAAGCCAAAGACTTTAAAGGATTTAGTATTGGGGTTCCCTTTGCCTTCTCCATGCACAACTTGTTGCTGCGCTATTACTTAGCGGCTGGTGGACTCGAGCCTGATAAGGATGTGCAGATTCAAGTAATTCCACCACCTGATGCGATCGCCAAGATGACAGCGGGACAGCTTGATGCGTTCCTATTACCTGATAACGTCGTCCAACGTTCTGTCTTCAATAAGATTGGCTTTATCCATTTACTTACCAAAGATATTTGGGCTGGACATCCCTGTTGCGCTTTTGCAGCTAGCCAAAAATGGATTGATACCAATCCCAATACCTACCGCGCAATTAATAAAGCGATTATTGACGGTGCTGGCTATGCCAATGATCCTAAACATCGTGAAGAAATTGCTAAGGCGATCGCAGGTAAAAACTATCTCAATCAACCTGAACCAGTCTTAAAAGCAGTATTAACTGGCAAATTTGAGGATGGTCAGGGTAATACCTTTGATATTCCCGATCGCGTTGGTTTTGATCCCTATCCTTGGAAGAGCTTTGCTAAGTGGATTTCTTCGCAGTTTGTGCGTTGGGACTTGATGCCCAAAGATAAGGCTGATTACAAAACTATCGCTGAGCAAATCTATCAGACCGATCTGGCGCGTGAGTTGGCAAAAGAGTTGGGACAAACTCCGCCAACGGAAACTGAACGTATTGAGAAATTGAAGTACGACTCCTTCGATCCTGCGAAGCCTGAAGCCTATATCGAAGAACAGATTAAGCAGTTCAAGGTCTAAAACCTATTTTAAGAATTGTCTAGATCCCCCCCAGCCCCCCTTATAAAGGGGGGAGAATTTAAATTCTTCCCCCTTTATAAGGGGGATTGAGGGGGATCTCTTGGCAATGTTGAACGCAGAAGGTAATTCTTAAATGGTTTCTTAGATTTCTTAGCTAGCACTACCGAAACATCAAGTACTATTCCAAATGATAGAAAACTATGGACTATTCTCCTTCAATGCCAAAGTCTCGACCACGCTCAAATCCAATTATGGCAATGATTCAGAGCGTATTGCCTAATCAAGACTTGCAAGCATTTGTTTTATTCCTATTGATCCTTAGCTCGATATTGATTTTTTGGGAAGTAGGTGCAGTTAAAGGTTGGTTTTCTCCCCTGATGCCCTCTGCTTCACAAACTTTAACCGACTTTTGGGGCTGGGTTTCCAACCCATTTTATGTCAAGGGAACGAACGATCGCGGCATTGGTTGGCACTTGATTACCAGCTTGCGCCGAGTTGCGATTGGCTTTACCGTGGGTGCGGCGATCGCCATCCCTTCAGGAGTTCTGATTGGACTATTTCCCGTAGTTTCCAAGGCTGTCGATCCATTTATCCAAATCCTCAAGCCTGTATCACCTCTAGCGTGGCTGCCCATTGGTTTGGGACTAATCAAGGATTCAGAAAGCACTGCTATTTTTGTAATCGCAATTACCAGTCTTTGGCCGACTCTGATTAATACTAAATTCGGTGTGAGTAATGTTGACCCTACCTACATTGATGTGACCCGTACCCTTGGCGCTTCACCTTGGCGCACAATTACGAAGGTAATTTTACCTGCGGCAGCTCCTAGTATTGTGTCAGGAATGCGAATTAGCGCAGGCATTGCATGGCTGGTAATCGTGGCTGCGGAAATCCTGATCGGTGGTACGGGCGTGGGTTACTTCGTTTGGAATGAATGGAATAACTTGAGTATTACTAGCATTATTACAGCGATTCTTTTAATTGGCGCGATCGGTTTAGTCATCGATCGCCTATTTGGACTGCTGCAACATTGGGTTTCATTTGGGAGAGAAGTATGATCGTGTCTTCTATGGAAAAAGCATCTGCAAATATGGCAACTCAGCAAGCACAGATTTCCATCTGCGATGTTTCAATGGTTTATCGTGGCAGAAGTGGCTTGATCAATAAGCTCACTCGCCGTACTTCTAAGGATTATGTCGCTTTAGCAAATATTAATTTTGACATTGCGCCTAATACTTTTGTCTCGATTATTGGTCCCTCTGGCTGTGGTAAATCCACACTTCTTAATCTGATTGCAGGTTTAACTAGTCCCTCCAGTGGTGCGATTTTAATCAATGGCGAAGAAGTTTATGCACCAGGACCTGATCGCGGAGTAGTTTTTCAAAACTATGCACTGATGCCTTGGTTGACGGTTGCCGAGAACTTACACTTTGCGATCGAGACGGTCTATCCTACAATGTCTCTCGCCGATCGCAAAAGTCGTGTCTACGAATATATCGAACTAGTTGGCTTAAGAGGAGCCGAGAAAAAGCACCCCCATGAGCTATCTGGTGGGATGAAACAAAGAGTGGGCATTGCTCGCGCCCTTGCGATCGATCCCCAAATCCTATTGATGGATGAACCATTTGGCGCACTTGACGCGCTCACCCGTGGCTTCCTCCAAGATGAAGTTGCCCGTATTTGGGAACAGAAACGTAAAACTGTGGTGATGATTACCCATAGTATCGAGGAAGCCTTGCTGCTCTCTGATAAAATCGTGATGATGAAGCGAGGACCTGCCGCAGGGATTGATGAAATCCTAAATGTGCCTTTCCCCCGTCCACGATCGCGTGAAAATCTCGACCAACAATCGGGATATCATGATCTCAAAGCGGAAATGGAAGAGCATCTTATGCGCGAAACTCGTGCTGTTGAAGCTGCAAGAATATAGGAAAATGTAAAAAAATTTGCTATGCAAAATTTTTTACATTCCCAATACAAAATACTTAGAAACATCAAAAACATTATGACTGTTGAATTTCCATCTTTTACTCAAACTCTATTAGCCGCTAAAAAAGCCAAAGGCTTAACTTTTGTTGACCTCGAAAAACTATTAGGTCAAGATGAAGTGTGGATTGCTTCGCTTTTTTATGGCCAAAATAGCGCTAGTGTGGAACAAGCTACGAAAATCGCTGAAGCACTAGGACTAGGGGAAGATATAATCACGGCTCTAAGTTCCTACCCTAGTAAAGGGTTGGGGCCAGTAGTACCCACCGATCCATTGATTTATCGCTTCTATGAAATCATGCAGGTCTATGGCTATCCTATGAAGGAAATCATCCATGAGAAGTTTGGTGATGGCATCATGAGTGCGATCGATTTCACCCTCGATATTGACAAAGTGGAAGATCCCAAAGGCGATCGCGTCAAAGTCACGATGAACGGCAAGTTCCTAGCCTATAAAAAGTGGTAACATAACCTCCTCTCAACAAATATAGCGGTTTTCGTTTTGCCTAGGCAAAACAAAAACCGCAACCCCTCACAAGTTTCAACGCTATGCCTAATATGAAAATCAGTTAGTTTATGGCAAATCTCAAACGTACTCGCGAAGATATTCTCACCTCAGCGATCGATCTTGTGCATCGTCAGGGTTTGCAATCGACTGGCTTAAAGGAGTTGTTTGCCGCTACTCAAGCTTCGTCTGGCAGTTTCTATAACTACTTCCAATCGAAGGATGAATTTGCCCATGCGCTGATTGATTTCCAGTGGCACAAAATCAGAGAAAATGCCTTTCTATCAGCTTCTCAAGTTACCGATGATCCGATTCAGCGACTCATATTGACAATTGATAAAATTGAAGCAAAACATCTCGCTGAAATTAACTGTGCAGGTTGTTTATTAGGGAACTTAATTGTCGATTTAGCCGAATATAACGAAACCTTTCGGAAGCATCTCCAACAGGTTTTTGATGAATGGCAAGCCTTATTTGCTCAAATGTTGCGGGATGGAAAAGAGCAATTAAGCGATCGCACTGATCCAGATTTACTAGCAGAACAAATTCTGACCATGCTAGAAGGGGTGCTATTAATTGCCCGACTTTACGATCAGCCTGAACGTCTCAAACGGGGATTTGCCAGCATTAGACAGTTGCTTAAAGATGCACTGGTCTAAAGCCTTGCCATTAGCTCTATTGGTAATCCATCAGGATCAGCAATAAAAGCAACTTGATATGTGAGATCGCCTATAGACTGCTCTCTCGGTGGCAATAATAATTTGATCTTGCCTAATTTATTTACAAGGGCTTGCAAAAAAATTTCCAAATTTTCCACATGAAAAGATAGGTGATAGTAACCCACATAATGCTCATCACCAAAAGCATCAGGAGCCTTCTTTGGCTCAGGAACTTGTATTAGTTCCAGATTAGTCCCAGCTCCATGCATCCAACAAGCCAGTGTAATTCCTGCGGTAAAGCGCTCAGTCACCTCAAAGCCTAAGGCTTCGTAAAAGGCGATCGCCTTAAAAATATCCGCAGTTTTAATCGAAGTATGGTGATGTTGCATTGTCTCTTTAAGTAGTAGCCCTGCACTCAAGCCCTGCACTCAAGTGCGGGCTAAAAGCTCAAACCCGTTGAAACGGGTTAATTAAAAGCATTCTGTAGTCCACTTCAGTGGACTTTAGCTCTTAGCCCGCACTTGAGTGCAGGGCTGCTAAACTAAATTTTCTTGGGTTTGAACAAAGAATCTTTGGTAACACACCAGACAAAATGCGGAAGTGAAAGCATTCTCTTCCATCGCCAAGGCTCTTGGTAGAGACGATACAGCCATTCTAGATTATTGTTGCTAAACCATTCAGGAGCGCGAGTTTTTGTACCAGCCCAGATATCAAAACTACCACCTACGCCAATCCACACAGCATTGGGGCTAAGATGGCGATATTTCTGAATCCATAGCTCTTGGCGCGGTACACCTAAACCGACAAGAATCAGCTCTGGTTGAGAGCTTTGCAACTGCTCACAGACTTGCTTCTCTAGTACTTCATCAAAATAACCATGATGAGTTCCTGCGATCGCAATATCAGCCCATTTTTGTTGCCAAATATCGACAACATTATCGACAACATTAGGAGCACCACCAAGCAAAAAGATCCGCCATTGTTTCTGTGCCGCAACCTCTACAACTTGCTCGGATAGTTCAATGCCTGGGCAACGATTAATTTTTTCACCTTGCGATCGCAGGTATAGCACAATGCCAGCTCCATCTGGCACAACTAACTCAGCTTGTTGAATGACTTTAGCCAAATCAGAGTTTTTACGAGCCTGCATTGTCATTTCAGCATTCAGCGTCACAACATGAGCGCCTTGATTGGCTTGTAATTTTTGGACAAGCCAGTCTCTATAGTTTTCATGGATATGAACGGGCATCCCAAGGACAGCAAACTGTCGCAAAATAACTTTCTCCAAATACTACATAATCATCAATTTATCATTTTATTATGACCGAAGGTATATTGAACGCAAAGCGCTGTAGGTTCATTTGAAACCCGCTACGTTGTTTTGTGCTTGAAGAGAATATTCTCACTGACTATCTGACAGCAGGAATTTAGCCATAAGAGGGAGATTTGGGATATCTGTCCAGATTCTAAGCTGACAATAGAGAAGTTACGATATTCTCCGTCATTATTTTTGACAATTCTCGGTGCACAAGCAGCATTTAGAAAAGTCGTCCCCATGTCGTTAGTCGCGATCGCATCACGAGTTCGGTGAGGATTGAGCCGTAAATGGTGATGCATATGTCCAAAGGTAGCCAAAGGAACTGTTTTTCTCATTTGATAGGATTGGGAGAGTGCTTCTGCAAAATCGGGATCACCATAATCACCGCCGCCAATTTTCCAATCTTTTCCACAAATAGAATGCTCCTCACTACCCAATCCATAGGGACCATTGTGACCTAAAAATATTATGTTTTCGTATGCCGCGTTAGCAACCGATTCAGAAATACGTTGAGTTGATTCCATAAAATTTTTAATGTTATAGCGATCGCGATAAAAAGCTTCTTTTTTCCATTTAGAGCTTCCCCAACTAAAGGGACGTGCACCAACTACTGAGAGCTTTAATTCAGGAAAGTCTAACCAACTGTAGCCGACATGCATTTCGCCTAAAATATCTAATTGCTGCTGCACACGATCTTCCTTAGTGCGATCGTAGGGACACTCGTTTTTTTTAGCGTTTTTGTTACTATCTGAGGTACTGTACCAAGCATCATGATTGCCTAGAATAACTGCTTTCGGCATGTCAAGATTGGCGATCGCCATGACAATTTCTACTGACTCATTACCAAAGTCACCAACAAATAGAACTAAGTCAATTCCCAAAGACTGAAGAGCTAAGCGATCTTCAACAGGCTGCCACAAATCATGAACATCCCCAACAACAGCTATTTTAATTGACGAATCTGACATGACCTAAGTGCTAAAAATGGATATTACCTTACTATCATAAGTAAGTAGCGCACCATAATTAAATCCTAAAACCAGAAGCTGTCCCGCCCGCTACGCGGGCGGGACAGCTTTCTAGGTTTTTAGTTTACTTATGCCTAGCTACTTAAAAAATGTATTAGCAGCCTGATGGGGAAATCAAAAATCCTTATTCCAGTTAGTGTCACAACTTATTCGCGCTCACGAATAAATTGTGACATTAGCAAATTCCACGTAACATCAGGTAATAAAAGCAGTGCTTTTTTTCCTGATTCATTAAAATCCAAGAACTATTAAGAGAATGCCGAAAAAAGTCTTTATAACAGGTGCTAGTGGTTGTGTTGGTCATTATTTGATCGAGATGCTCTTAGCCAAAACTGATTACGAGCTATATCTGCTGGTGCGCGATCGCAACAAATTGCAAATTGATATTAGCGATCGGCCTAACGTGCATGTCATCGAAGATCCGATGCAGAATATCGGTAATCACAAAGACTTACTTCGCACGATGGAATTTGTTGTCAGTACCGCTGCTGCTTGGGGGGGAGAAGAAGCTTTTGTGGTTAATCGCGATAAAACCATTGAGCTGTTTTCGATGCTCGACCCGCAGATATGCGAACGCGCTATCTATTTCTCCACAGCCAGTATTCTTGATTCCCATAATCAGATTATTCCTGAAGCAGGGCAAATTGGCACCCCATACATTGCCTCAAAACATGCCTGTCTTGAAGCTGTAGAAAATTCGATAATTCGCGATCGCTTGATTACCGTTTTCCCTACTCTAGTTTTTGGTGGTGCTCCTGACAAACCCTATTCCCATCTTTCCAAAGGACTGAAGGATATTCTTAAATATGTACCCTATGCAAGATTCTTAAAGGCTGATGGTAGTTTCCATTTTGTTCATGCGATCGATATTGCTCAAGTGGTTACTCATCTCCTGACTGCGCCTTCAGTGCCATCTTCTCCCGCACGTCTAGTTTTAGGAATGCAGAAATTGACTGCTGAAGACCTAGTTGCTCAATTCTGTGAATATTTGAATTTAAAGGTTGGCTGGCAATTGAGTTTAAATCCATTCCTAATCGATGCCGTGATCAAATTATTCCGTATCGAAGTCGCAGCATGGGATCGTTTTTGCATAGCCCAACGCCATTTCACTTATGACATCGTTTCTCCAGAAACCTTTGGCTTGATATCAAAATATCCTCGCTTAGCAAATTTACTTGCGGAAGTTAAATAAGAAAAAAAGCTTCCCAAAGGGAAGCTTTTTTTCTTATTTAACCAAGCTTTTTAGAACGATTGGCTCGCAAATCTTGCTTCCTCTTTCTGGCTTGGGCGCGGCGATCGCTTGGAGTTGGTAGATTAGCAGGCGGCTCGACAATCTTTACCTCATTAATAAAGACCAATCTTGCCTCAACGGGTTGATTGAGAGTATCTGTGATTTTTACAGCTTCAAAATCAGCATCGATCGCTGCAAATTCAGTCTCGTTCAGCCAAGCATGATACTTCTTACGGAATTTAGGTTGTTGCTTCAGTTCCTGTTGCAACTGTTCGAGGGAGCCTTCAGTCCATTGATAGTAAAGATTTTTACTGCGGATTTGGGTTTTTGTCTCGGAAGTTTGTTGAGCAAGAGGATTATTTGCCCAAGGAATCCGATGATCCCATGTGGCAAGCCCACCTGCGCGATCGCTTTCAAGCAATCTCTCTAAAATTTGCAGATCAGAATGCTCAGTCACCCGTTCAGGGAAGCGGCAAAAGCTCT
Organism: Pseudanabaena sp.; assembly: GCA_044354985.1. Classification (GTDB taxonomy): domain Bacteria; phylum Cyanobacteriota; class Cyanobacteriia; order Pseudanabaenales; family Pseudanabaenaceae; genus Pseudanabaena. The sequence goes on from JBIKYZ010000055.1 coordinate 8,205, forward strand.
TAGTGAGGTCAGTTTGAGATGCTTTTAGGAGATTCATGATATTGCCTTGAGCATAGCCGATCGCAGTTTGCCGATCGCGTAAAGTCTCAAGCAAGCTATGCAATTCGCGCTGCAAAGTATCGACAGTGCCATAGTAAGCCAAGAGGCGATTGGTAAGTGGTTGCAAAATATGACGAATCTGGGTTTCGCGAATGTAGTCTTCGGCGCGATGTTGGACGAGAGCATAACTCATTAAGAATTCAGGACTACGCTCAATTGCCGCATTGTAAGCCATATCGACCAAGCGATCGGTCATATATTCCATAACTACAGGCTGCTGCGTGAAACTGTTGGCATTCTTCTCAATCAGCGATCGCCAGCGCAAAGAAATTACTGATTCCAAAATTTGTGATTTAGAAATCATTGGCACAATATCTTGACGTAGATTATCGGTAGAAATGGGTTCACGCTCGATCGCTAGCCAATACATCACCTGTTGCTCACGTTCTGAAAGACGACCATACTGTTGATCAAGGAGATAACGGATATCCCCAAACACATTGGCATCTTGATCGAGAAATTCTTGAATGTCCCCATCGAACATGCTGTTGATCGAACGTGACACTACAGTCAACGCGAGGGGATTGCCACAATAGAAGTCGATCAATTTCCGAGTTTCTGAAGTGCTCGCCAATTCTGGTTGAAACATTTGTCGTGCTTCTTCTTTTAAGCCAGACAATTGCAAAGAACGTACCATGCGATCGCTGCTGTCGGGAGGCAACACATCCTGGGGTTTTTCGCGGCTGGTCAAAATCAAGCAACTTTGGTGACGCACTTCCCCAACTTGACGAAATAACTCGCCATAGCCTTCATAGCCTTCGCTGTACTGCCCCGTAATTTCGCCACTGCGAAGGATTGACTCGACATTGTCCAACACAATCAAGCATCGTGATTGCTTCAGTACAGGAATGAATAGTCCCAAGAGGCTGTTTAGATCTTGAGGCAAAGTCGCGATCGCTTGATTTGTCAAAAAGCAGACCAATTCTGCAAGCATCGTTTCTACAGTTGGCGCATTGCGTAGGGATTTCCAAGCGATCAGCGTAAATTCAGATTGCACTTGTTCCGCAAGCTTAGTGGCAAAGGCAGTTTTCCCGATGCCGCCCATACCGAATACTCCTAAAAGACGGCAACGATCGCTAGTTATCCAATTTTTGCCCGTAGCAAGTTCTTGGGTACGACCATAAAAAATTGATGTATCGATCGCATTGCCCCAATCACAGCGCTTAGCATTCATATCGATGATTGGTTCCGCATTGTGAGGATTAACAAGACTCAATGGATTGTGAGGATTGTGAGCGATCGTCTGGGTTGATTCCTGTGGAGTATCTGGAGTTTGAAAATTTTTGGATTGAGTCCTTACCACGACTTGCAGATTGTGCTTTGTAACCCTCTCCTCAAAAGCATCTGACAAGATCTTCCACAGACGATAACCAACATCACGAATATATGAGGAGTCATATCCGCAAACCTCGGCAATCTCAGAATAAGTCCTGCCATCCCATGTTTGGCGAAATACTTGCTCCTGAATATTACTCAAGCGCTTGTTTTGTAAGGCTTTATCAACAATTGCGATCGCGTCTTCAATAGTCATCGTGGTCATGCTCGTAACTCCTCTCAATTAATGTCTCAGTGAATGTCTCGATATCGGATTAGTAATGGCGAAAGCAGGACTGAATTTTAAAATTCAAATTTCAGAACTCAAACAAAAAATCTAAGTTAATGATTACTTGTTTGAAATTGTCTTAATGCCTGACGTTATCTAGTAATTAAATTAGCTATCTATAGATGATGACTAATCACAGCAATTACAGATGAATTAATAAACATATTCTTGTTTTTTCATGCTAGATAAATAACATATTTTCTTGTATTTGCAATGGATTTTCCTAACTTTTAGTTAGATCCTGATTTAGTCCGACATTGGTCTATGGATGTACCAATTTTTTCTTGTCTTTTCTGATGTATCTACATAAACAAGGCTTTACAGATGCCAAACAAGCAGCAAATGCAGCCGATCTAACCATAAATTATTGTTTTTGCAAACAAAATATTTAATTATCTTGTTTTGATTTTCTACAGAATACTAGCGACTGAGACAAGATTTTTTTAAATGAGAAATATTTTTGAATTAATGCAATTGCAATTTATAAATTAGCAAATAAATAGTGAGCTATTTTTACTTTATATAAGTGCAAAATTTTAACCGTATTCCTAATCAGTCTTTGTGATTTTATTCATGTATTTACTGACAAAAAATACTATTTTTTCTGGTGTCCAAATTGAAATTTGGATTGTATGCTGTTTGCCAACAAAGGTTATGTAGTTGATTTATTCAGCTTCAAGCCCTTTGCAACATCCGTCAAACTCACTTACCCTCACATAAAGAAATATTTAACTCTTGTATCACTGGTAAGTACATATAGCAATAGGAAATTCTTGTTTTCCGACAAAAAACGACTTTTCCTCATATAACCTCACAAGTAGAGGCATTGAAACATGAGCGCCCCCCATCATTTGCCCCAACGTCACCTTAATTTAATATCGAGTCATCCTCGCCAAACATCACAATTTGGCGTTCGACCCAGTATTGCCGATCGCTTTTCGCAATTACTGTCTGACATCGAGTCATTTTTATTGGCTTGCACCCATGAGGAGATGTGTAGCTTTTGGAATGCGATCGCCAATCTTCGCCAATACTTACAGAAAAACACTAATTCTTCAGAAGTTCCGCACTTTCTAAATGGTAGAAAGCAGCAGCGAGACTTTTGCCGCATTTTAGAGGTGTTAGCAGATTTAACCTATCCGCATTTGCACCTATCGTCGCAATTGCCTGAACGCACAGGCGATCGTCGTCAGCATCATGTTTATCCTCACTTAGTAACACAGCGATAAGGGAGGATATATGCAAAGTGATGCTTTCCCCACACCACCGATCTATGTACATCAGTTTCAACCTCGGTTGGTAAAAAATGATTTCGAGCCTCAACAAGAAGGCGATAGTGATCATCTACGCAATCTACTAGGTGAGATTGAGATCCTGATGACAGACTGCTCCACCGAAGAATCTCGATCTTTCTGGTCAGCAACCGATCGGATCAAGATCAAACATCGGGTAATTGAATCAATGCAAATGATTGAAAGCTTGTTTCTTGACTTAGCCATAGCTTCAACACAAGACCCAGAGATAATTTCCGCTGTTTCAGCAAGCCTTCGCTACACTAGCACTTCTCAATTTGGTCATTCAGATCAGCTTGCCATCCCAGACTTTCTCAAGCAACGAGCTTGTTAAGTTTTTGAAATATTGATGCCGATTTAATTCGGCTAAATAGCTGATGTTACGTGGAAGGAATTCCTGCGATCCTCAAGGTTGGGGGCGGGCTACAGAACATGAATTATTAAGTTAGGGGCAATCCCCCCGTGGTTGCCCTGCTTCGCTAGCAGCAAGAAATACATCATCTGAGTTCCACGTAACATCAGTAAATAGCTTAAAAAAGCATGAAATCAGTTAAAGGATATTTTTATTGTTTATAAATATCTTTGGTCTGAAAAAAGCTGGTTTAAATCATTTGTAAAAAAGGTAAATATCATGAAATTATTGTTTTCTGTTCTTTCAGCTTCCGTTTTGCTGTTCCCATTCACGGATAGTGCATCTGCATACTCCCAAGACCCTCGCAGTTGTAGTGACCCTCGCACCCAATATCCGTCAAATCCCCCTTGTCAAAAACAGCAAAACTTACTTAACGTTTATTACAACAGAGTTAACTATTAATCAGACAGAGCAAAACAGTTATGAGAAGGAAGCAGTTTCTTCAATTTGGAGCTGGCGCGATCGCGATGTTCTCATTGGATCGCCTCGGTAGAAATGCTGCTCAAGCTCAAGATTTAGCTGATTTTGCTAAAATATCTAATCGCCAAAAATTATGTTCTCCTGTCCTTGCAGGCAGCATTGATCGGATCATGGGCGATGGAGCTACTTCTGAAGTCCAACTTTTACGACTCTTACGACTAAATAAAGCCCCTTTAAATCTCTATGGTGACATACCAGCTATCTATCGCGAAGAAGCGATAATCGAAGGTGTTAACTATGACATCGCTTTTTGTCAAATGTGCTTAGAGACGGGGTTCCTGCAATTTGATGGAGATGTTCAACCCGAACAAAATAATTTTGGTGGTATTGGCGCGATCGGCAATGGGGCTAGGGGTGATAGCTTTAGCGATCGGCGCATTGGCATCAGAGCCCAGATCCAACATCTCAAGGCATACGCCACTACCAAGCCTTTGGTGCAGCCACTAGTTGACCCAAGGTTTGGTTTAGTAAAGCGAGGTACTGCGCCTTTGGTGGGGCAGCTTGCAGGACGATGGGCTGAGGATACCAACTATGACAAAAAAATTATGGCAATTCTCCGTCGGCTCTATGATTTGGCTGGTTTTTTTGCCTAAAACCACAAAAGGATGAGGCGGCGCGAAGCGCCGCCTCATCCTTTTGTGGTTTTAGGACAGATCGCTAACAATAGAATTGAGATATAAAATTTGAAATGCTGAGCATTAAGCATTTATTGATTCCTCCGCTAAAATCTGTTCGACACATTCACTATAAAACTTTTATTTTTAGCATGGAAAAACACGAACAAATCACGATCGCAGAATATCAACTTACTGCAGAGTCATATCGTGTCGGCACATGGGATCATGATGTATCGCAAAATCGTGAGGCTCTAATCACAGCAATGCCTAGAGTGCCAGGTAAGATTTTGGATTTGGGTTGTGGTCCTGGACGAGATCTAGTTGCATTTCAGGCTATGGGGCACGAAGTGACAGGACTTGATGGCACTCCCACATTTGTAGAAATGGCAAAACAGGCGGCTGGTTGTCCTGTATGGGAGCAGAGTTTTTTAAGCCTCGATCTACCCAGTAATAGCTTTGATGGGATCTTTGCCAACGCTTCATTAATTCATGTACCCAGAGCAGATATGCTGCGGGTGCTTCAGGCTTTACATGAAGCTTTGTGCGATCGCGGAGTCTTAGTGATGTCGATGGTGCGGGGAGATCACGAAGGTTTTTCCGAAAGACCTTCGGGTTATCGCTATGTAAGTGGCTGGGAATATGAAACATTAGCACCAAAACTTTTAGAAGCCCAATTTCAAATTCTGACGCATTATTACCGACCTACTGGAGTTGCGATCGAAAATCAATCATGGTTAGTCCTCGTTGCCAAAAAAGCGATCGCTCAATAAGCGAATTGGTTAGCGTTATAAATTATTCGCACCATCAAGTCCTATAAACACAAACTTGTAGGGACAGAACATTCCCACTAAAATCTATAGAATTCTTAGATCCTTTGAATTTGGGAGTGCAAAGCCCCTAAAGTTACTATAGCTATAAATCCATTGATTTTGAGGCAATGTGGTGCTTTGGAGAGAGTTTTAACTACTGATGCCAATCCTAGACTAATCGTATTATTCCATTACTTCAACTGCCTTTACAGAGCTTAGTAGATTTTGAGTAAAGACTGCATATCCATTAGGGCAATGAGTTTTGATAACTGCTAAATCTATGTAATGAGCTAAATTCCAACGAATCTTAAGTGGGCGCTGATTACTGGTATTCTCGTCAAGATAGGAGGATTGAGAGATCGCATTTTCCATAATCTCTTTTGTATTTTCTAAATCCTCTAAGTTTTTTAGCTTTTCAATCTCTACGCCTAAAATCTCTGAAACAGTCTGAGTATCAGCTAGCAACCATGTTTCAAAATTTCTGATCGCTAATCCGCCAGCACTGCGATCGCTAATTTCCTGTTCATTTGCATCTAAATGATTGCTACGAATTTTAGCTAAAGCAAGGTCTAAATCATGTTGTCTCTTAGGCAGAATGTCATCGGCATCAGCCACAATCAAAATCATATCGACCTCTTCAGGTTTCCATGAGATGACTACTTGAGCGAGATATTTTGGCTGTAAAATCGAGTGTCCAGTCCGCCTCGTAAAAAGCCCACTTTCATGATTTGTAGGATGTCTTTGCACAAAGTCACAATCTAAACCAATACTTTGAAGCTCCCGTCTAATCAGAGTATGCAAAGCACCCTCTCTAGTCCTTTCGATAACTTTTCCGCCATCTTCTGGGTTGATGTATGGAATACTTGCCCCTAGCTCTGCTTCTCCCTCAGCAATTAGCCCAATCCGAATCGGACGATTCATGCTGGATTTCCTCCAAATTGGTTGGTAAACCAAAGCTCACCTAGGGAGCCATCATAAGCTTCTAGCGCTTTTTGAAAACGGACGGAATCTGTGGGTAAATTATGAACTTGAGTTTTGCCTTCGTTGTCAAGCTCTACGGCTCGGACTTGGTAAGGTTCGACATAGTTTAATAATGTTGGAGAATGGGTTGTAATCAACACCTGAACTGGTTTACCTGTAATTCCTTCTGTAGACACAAGTTTTAATAGCTCCATCATTTTATGCAATAGCCAAGGATGGACACCATTTTCGATTTCTTCAAAGCAAATAATACTAGGGGTGTTTTCTTGATATAGCGCTGTCAGAAAAGCTAGTATTCTCAATGTGCCATCAGATATATCAGAAGCAGGAATAGGGTTTTCTGAATATTTATCTACTAATTGCAATGAGAAAGTTTGATCTTTACCACGAAGCAATGAAATTCTTTGAATATTAGGGACTAGTAATCTTAGGCGTTCTTCCAACTCATCAAAACTTTTACGATTACTGAATAAAATATCAGCTAGAGCATAAGCAATACCTTCTCCTGTTCTATCCATGCCGTCAGTAGATTGATTCTCATTAACCAAATTAAAAGGAGAAAAATCATAAATACGGATTTTTCTCAAAGATTCAGACAGTATAGAAATTGGATAATACGTTTCCCCTATCCATGTTCTTAATTTATTCTTAAAATTATGTGCTTCTTCTAACTCTGTTATTCTTTGTTTAAGAAATGTCATAGAAACACTTTGTTGTGAATAATTAAAATTCACAGAAAGGTTAATAGGTTTAGAGTAATTTTTCTCAATGGTACTGACCACTGTAAAGGAAAGATAATCTAAATTGCCATGCCAGAACTTAGATTCAATATGGATGTTTTGTTTGCTTGCAGCCACTAATGATTGTGCGAAAAATCCTTTACCAAGCTTATCATCAGTTAGATCTGTAATCCTAATAAGGAAATCAGACAATACAGCTAGAGCTTCGCAAATATTTGATTTGCCAGAGCCGTTTGGACCAATGAAAACTGTTAATGGTTCTAGATCGATTTCGGTATCAAAGAGGCTTTTATAATGTTCGACTTTAAATTTAGATAACATCTCTTTGGTGGTTGAGGTCAAATATTAAATTAGAATCCTAAATAGGAATGCTTAATTAAATGTAGGATGCGTTAGTGAAACGTAACGCATCAATTAGTTGTCAATGATGGGTTACGCTAACGCTAACCCATCCTACGTTTAATTACTTACTTTATTTTACAAATATGCGATCGCACATAACCCCAACGCCTCAGTCCACTCGACGATCGCACCATAGGTATCGCCAGTTTGTCCACCGAGTTGACGGTTGAGCCATGCACCAATGAGCCAAGAGCAACTAAAACCAATTACCGTTAAACCAATCCCTAAATAAAATGAGTTGTAAAAATAAGCGATCGCCAAATTACCAATCGTTAACAAAAGCGCGACTAGCCACACTTGCCAATGATGTAAATCCTCTTGATGAAATTTGCCTTTGCCGATCGCTTTGAGATAGGGATAAGCTATAATTGCACGGAGTTGTCCCCATCTTGCCCAAGCCCAAACGCTGGTTAAAATCCAAAATCGCTGATCCTTAATTGCAGCGAGAGCGACAACTTTTAATAACAAAATCACAATTCCTGCGATCGCGCCAAACGCACCAGTATTACTATCTGCCATCACCTCAAGGCGACGACTAGGATCGGTGACGGCAAGTCCATCGGCTGTATCCATTGCGCCATCGAGATGTAAACCGCCTGTGATTAATAATCCTAATAAAATCGTGAGTAGCGATCGCAGATAGACAAATTCTGATGCTGGTTTGATTAGTCCTAGCCCAAAATCGAGAGAGGCGATCGCGCTGCCGATCAAAATGCCGATCAGTGGTGCGTAGAGAGCAATTCCCCGAAAATCCAATATTCCCTGCGGACGTAAAGGTAAACAAGTATAAAAAATTAGCGCCGCCTGAAATTTTCGCCAATGCTGCATTTGTGAAAACCCATAAATTAAAGGGGGCATAAAGCGCCATCTCTAATTTATGGGCTTTCTGCGTCTTAGGTACGAAAAAATGGGAAATTTGGCTTGAAGAAAGCTAGATTAGTTAGGATAGATAAAATATTTTTATATAAAAAAGTTTGCATAGACAGCATGATAAAACAGCGTCCTATTTGGTCTTGGCTCGTAATAAGTTTAGTAGCGATCGCCGTGCAGTTTTTCTGGATGGGTGGCGCAAATGCTGCGGTGACCGACTATTTACAAGAACAAAAATTTCTGACTAATGTCTGGCAAATCGTTAATCGTTCTTACGTGGACGCTGATTTTAATCATCAAAACTGGTACAAAGTGCGCCGCCAGTTTATCAACCGTAAATTTAACAGTCGAGAAGATACCTATACGGCGATTAGGGAAATGCTTGCCACCTTAGATGATCCTTTCACAAGGTTTCTAGAGCCTGACAAGTTTAAAAGTATGCAAACCAGCACATCAGGCGAGCTAACAGGTGTGGGTTTACAAATCGCTGTCGATGAGCCTGATAACAATGTGACCGTAATTTCGCCAATCGAAGGTTCGCCTGCGGATGTGGCGGGTGTGCAATCTCGCGATCGCATTGTTGCCATTGACAACATTCCGACTAAGGGTTTGAGTCTTGATGAATGTGCGACCAGAATGCGTGGCAAGATTGGTTCTGAGGTCAAGCTGAGCCTCGAACGCGCTCTGGCTGATGGTAAGGGTTTAGAGAAACTGGATGTGGTAATTAAACGCGATCGCATTGCGGTTACGCCAATTATCGCCAAGCTTAACCAAGAAGCAAACCATAAGGTTGGCTATATTCGCTTAAATCAGTTCAATGGCAATGCCTCAGCCGATATGGAAAAGACGCTGAAGAAGTTTGAAGCTGAAGGCGCAGATCGTTATGTTCTCGATTTGCGCGGTAACCCTGGAGGGCTATTTGATGCAGGTTTACAGATTGCGAGAATGTGGATTCCTGAAGGAACTGTAGTTTATACCGTTGATCGGCATGGAGTACAGGAGAGTTTTGAAGCTAAAGGCGATGCGATTACGACTGATCCTCTAGCGGTTCTAACTGATGGCGGAAGTGCTAGTGCTAGTGAGATTCTTGCTGGTGCTTTGCAGGAGAACGATCGCGCTCAGCTTGTTGGTACTAAGACCTATGGGAAAGGATTAATTCAATCTCTATATGAATTGGAGGATGGCGCAGGTTTGGCGGTGACGATTGCTAAATATGAGACTCCATTGCATCACAATATCCACAAGCGCGGAATTATTCCGAATGTGGAAGTTGCATTGACGGAGCCAATTACTCGTAAACAGCTTGGTACAAGTGAAGATCCGCAATATGAAGCAGCTTTATCAGTTCTGGATGGAACTTATAAAAATGTAATTGCGAAATCTGAATAATCTCCCCAGTAACACAAAAAATGTAGGGGCAATTCATGAATAGCCCCTACATTTTTTGTGTTTTCTATACATCGTTAAAAAACGCTAGGCTTATGCCATCAACGATAAAATCTGTAATCAGCTTAGCTGTAATCGGGGCAAAGAGAATCCCATTACGATAATGACCAGTCGCTAAAACTAGATTTTCATAATCACTTGCTCCTAAAAGTGGAATCTCATTGGGAGCATGAGGACGAAAGCCCCACCATGTCTCAGTGATCGGCATATCGGCGATCTCAGGATATACAGCAATGGCTCTATTTAATAACTGGGCGATCCCTGCGGCAGTATTGCCCTGCGAGAAGCCATTATCTTCAACCGTTGCACCGATCACAATCGTTCCATCTTGGCGCGGCACAATATAGCAACTTGGCGCATAAATTACCTTTTGTAATTTGTGATCGCCATCAAATACTGAAAGCATTTGTCCTTTGATCGGCTTAATCGGCAAAGGCAGCAGCGATCGCGTCCAAGCCCCTGTTGCCAACACATAGCGATCGCTCTGCAATCTACCAGCACTAGTATCGAGATGCGTCACACGCTTTTGATCACGCACTATTTGATAGACTGTTGTGCCTTCTAGGATTTTAATTGAGAGCGATCGCGCAGTTGTTAATAGAGCTTGGATAAGTTTTCGATTGTTAACTTGTCCATCTGCTGGCAACCAGAGAGAGCCTAAAACAGATTGTCCTAGCCCAGATAGGCGCTTAAGAGATTCTTCAAGACTAATATATTTGGGATGTTCTGAGATAAGTTGGCGATCGCTTTCTTCTAATACTGGCGCGATGATTCCACAACACCAATAGCCACAGTCTTGTCCCGATAATCGCATCAAGTTCGCAATCCATTGCGGATACATTTCTCGGCTACGAATACCAAAATCTAAAAGATCACCTTCTAGGCGTTCTGCTTCAGGGGCTAGCATTCCCGCCGCCGCCCATGTCGCACCACGTCCGCATAGATCGCGCTCAACTATAGTGACATTTGCCCCTTTTTGAGAAAGGGCGATCGCTATTGATAAGCCGATAATGCCACCACCAATCACTAAAACATCAGTCATTCTATTTTGCCCAATTCAAATTGCTACAGCGCTTTGCGCTGAATTAAAGCCCAGATTTTTTTTAAGAGTGGAGCTTAGCTCCACTCTTAAAAAAAATCTGAGAGTTTAGTCTTCAAGTTCACAACGAGTTGCCACTACAGCATAAAACGGATCGCTACTCGCCATGCCAAACATCGCTAAAAAAGGAGAACTAGGGGGCACATTTGCTACTAGTTCAGGACGGGTAAAGCCTTTGGGGACTGAGGCAAAATACTTAAATACTAATTTAGTGCGATCGCTTGCTTCAGCATCACGCCATGCTTGAATGGCTTTCTGATAAAACATTCGATTGGAGAAGCTAATAATCGCAATGCCTCCAACTTTGAGAACGCGATGAATTTCCGCAAATATAGCTTCTGGATATTGTAAATACTGCACTGAGACTGTATTTAACACTGCATCAAAGGATTGATCGGCAAAAGGTAGTAATTGCTGTTTATTGAGATTCTGGACAAAGTAATGATTTAGACGTGGGTTGCGAGCCAACTCTTCAGCGTTGAGTCCATGTCCTTCAATATGAGCAAATTCCATTTCGTCGGGCAAATGCGACACCCAGCTACTCATCAGATCGAGAATGCGTGTATTTGTCTGTAAGCGTTGACGATAAAGCTCTGTAAGTTGCTGAATAAAGCGATCGTCTACATGGGTGACAAAGCGCGGATAGTCATAGAACAGCGCATCATCGGAGTTATCAAGTTTTGTACGTTGTTCTGAAGCAAGTTGCATAGGTAGTTGTTGCAAGAAATATTAATCCAATCATACTCAAATTTTAGGTGACGCTAGAGAGGTGATGATAAGCAGCGCAAAGCGGTAGTTATTCTTACCTCTTTAGGATGATTAAGTTTTATTAAGTTTTTAATGATAGAAATTCTCAATAAAGAATTATCTAGTAGGATAAACGAAGTAAATTTATTGCAAGTAATTCCTATTAGCTGCAATTCAAATTGTGAACTTTTTAGTAACTTACTGTTTATCTAAATAGCTATGCAAATCTCTGAAAATCCTAATGTAAAAACTGATTGGTGGGCTGGGAACGCTCGTTTTGCCGATCTGTCTGGTCTTTTTATTGTTGCTCATGTTGCTCAAGCCGCATTAATCACTTTCTGGGCAGGAGCCTTTACCCTGTACGAAATCTCATGGTATCGGGCTGATTTGCCTATGGGTAGCCAAGGTTTAATTTTACTCCCACATCTCGCTTCTTTAGGGCTTGGTGTTGGCGAAGGTGGGAATATTATTGATAGTTATTCCTATTTTGTGATTGGCTCACTCCATCTTATTTCATCAGCAGTTTTGGCGGCGGGAGCATTGTTTCATCTCACAAAAACCCCAGCCAGTCTCAAAGAGCTAAAGGGCTTTGCCAAAAATTTCCATTTTGAATGGACTGACTCGCGCAAATTAGGAATTATTTTGGGACATCATTTGTTGTTCTTAGGAGCAGGAGCATTGTTGCTTGCCGCAAAAGCAATGTACTTTGGTGGGCTTTATGACTCAACTATTCACGCTGTTAGGGTTGTGACTGAGCCAACTCTTGATCCATTGGTGATTTATGGCTATCAAACTCATTTTGCGAGTGTTAATAGCTTAGAAGATCTTGTCGGCGGACATATTTATGTAGGAATTATGCTTTTGGCTGGTGGAGTTTGGCATATCGTGATGCCTCCTTTGGCTTGGGCGAAGAAAGTCTTGATTTTCTCTGGTGAGGCAATTCTCTCTTATTCATTAGGCGGTATCGCGCTAGCTGGTTTTGTTGCTTCTTACTTCTGCGCGGTGAATACTCTTGCCTATCCAGTGGAATTTTACGGCGAAATTTTGCAAGTGAAGCTCAGTGTTATGCCTTTCTATGCTGACACAGTGACATTACCCTTCGGAGCGCATACTCCGCGTTGCTGGCTAGCTAATGCTCATTTCATCTTGGCATTCTTCTTCTTGCAAGGACATTTGTATCACGCGCTCAAGGCGACTGGTTTTGATTTCAGCCGTGTGAGTCGTGCTCTAAACATGGCAGCTACGGAATAAAAAGCCATATTTCTATTGAAGGTTTGGCTTTGCCAAACCTTCAATAGAAATATGGCTTTCTAAAAAATATTAGAGAACAAAATCATGGCGATGTTTCTTGGAAGTTTGTTAACGATCGCATCAATAACTTATCTGGCAAACTTTTGGTTGCTGATGGCACTAATACATAGATAGAAGAGGTTTAAGTGATGAATTCCACATTAGTCAAATTAGCTGATAACCATTTATCAATTCCACTTGCACCACCAAAAGTTTTACATCTGCTCAATCCCAGCCTCAAAAGCTATTACTTTAAGCGTTATGAATATATTCCGCCTCGCAGTGACGTGTTGTGGCGCATTAAAACTGGAATTGTGCGGACGATGACTTGGGATGAGGACGGAAACCAGATTGTCTTGGGATTATGGAATGAAGGCGATATTGTCGGTAGTCTCATGTCAACTCTTGAACCTTATCAGATTCAATGTCTAAATGATGTTGAGGTGGAAATCTTGCCATCAATTTTATGGGAACAGGCTTCTACAGCAATTATTACCCATTGCCAACAGACACAACAATTGCTGAGTATCGCTCATTGTCGGACTATCGATCTGAAGCTTAAGAAGTTTTTGGCTTGGTTGTCTGACAAGTTTGGTCAACCTTGCGATCGCGGTATTTTAATTGACCTCAAGCTCACTCATCAAGATATTGCCGACACAATTGGCTCGACTAGAGTGACCATGACGCGATCGCTTAATCACTCATGTTACGCAGAAGCCTAAAAAGGTTTCAGAGACTGCCATTCCAAGTGAGATTGCTGCAAAGCCTTGATATATAATTTGGATTTGAGAGCGAAGTGATTGAGCTTAGAATTAAGTT
>JBIKYZ010000056.1:0-21904 GCA_044354985.1 Pseudanabaena sp.
TGTGACAATTATTGGCATAATGGGTTTAGGGATAATGATTTGTTTTCGGTTGAAAGTTGAAACTCTCATTATCCCTTTTCGCTTAATCCCGCTCTTTCTTTGCTTCAATCTTGTCCAAAGTCCAATGTAGAGGTAATTGCTAATTAAAAAGAGCAATAGTCAGAATATTCAGTTACTCGAAAAATTATGACATTGATTAAAACTAACCTACCCACAGCAAACTTGCAAGCAGCTATAATGAGCTATTTGGCTGAAACAGATTAGATGAGACGATTCTTATCACCTCTAATCTTTACGCACTTTAATTTACGCGCTCTTAAAAAAGCGAATAATTTCTCGAACTTGTTCTAAAAATTGGCTATCAGCACTCAATTGTGCGATCGCTTGTCGAGATTCACGGGCTAAGCGATCATGATCCAGAGCATTTGTTGCTCGTAAATCTTCAACATTTGCACCTAGTCGTGATAGATCTTTGCGCATCTCATTGGCAAATTGCTCATACTTTGTTACCAATGAATAGGGATTATCAGTACTTAGTTGCTCGTTGATTTGTCGAACTGACTCTTCTAAATTAGCAAATCGTTGCCTTAGCTCCATCACATCTTCCCGAGGATAATCAATTTGTTGAGAGATTAAACTTAATCGTTGAGCTATATACTCATAGGCGCTTATTGCAGGGCGTAATACGGTCAGCAACAGCGCAGCGATCGCACCCACATAGCCGATAGTGCCAATGCCACTTGATGCCAAAAAATATAGAGCAATCGCCGAAATTACATGCAACCCAATCGCTAATCCTAGGGATTTTTGAGCAAGCGATCGCACATAGGGTAATTGGTTCTCATCAATGGCGATTCCTTTGTCCTTAGAAATTGTCGCTTGATTGAGCACTGCCTTGGACTGAAAGTAAACGTTCCAAGGCACAGTGACGATAATGATCAGCCACACAAAAATGCTTGCCCCAATAGCCCAATCAATAAAATTACCAAAGGGTAAATTCAACCATTGAGTCAGTCCAAATCCTGCTAGAAAGATTAGTAGCAAGGCTCCAAGCCAACCAATAAAGTTACCCATAGGATTCACCTGAATATATCTGTTCCAAAAGATTAGAGAGGGCGCGAAACGCCGCCTCTCTTTAAAAAAAATTAATACCAAAACATAAAATGGCTTAGCCATTTTGTGTTTTTAAAACCCTTACATGGTTTGGTTTTTAATTCACATAAGTGTTGCCACACTTTTGTGAATTGGTATTAAGTTGCTCAGCAAAAGCAAATTTAAAACCAAAAAAACAGTACCGCCCGCTGCGCGGGCGGTACTGTTTTTTTGGTTTTACCGAATTAATTAATTAGGGAATTTTTGAGGGAACTGAGAAGTTTCCACACTCAACGCTATTGTTTGACCATTGCGTTTAACTTCCATATTAATCTTGTCACCAACAGCACGATCTTCCACTAATTGAGTGACTTGATCTGCTGTCAAGATTTCCTTATCGTTAAACTTGGTGATGATATCACCGCGCTTAGCACCTGCCTTTGCCGCAGGCGAATCATCAACAACTCTGGTAATTAGAACACCTTTATCTTCAGAGATTTTAATGCCAAACTCAGTGTCTTGATTAACTTGTTTCTTGACATTTGCATCAACTGTCACCATCTGAATACCAAGATAGGCTCGGCTGACTGTACCCTTCTCAATTATCTGCTTAGCAATTCGCTGAGCTGTTTCGATTGGGATTGCAAAACCTAGCCCCTGTGCACCTTGAATAATTGCGGTGTTTACACCAATCACTTCACCATTCTGATTGAGCAATGGACCACCTGAGTTACCAGGATTAATTGCGGCATCAGTTTGAATGAAGCTAACTCGCTTATCGACTCCAATTTGACCGCTCTTGCGACCGATCGCACTGATGATTCCTGCTGTAACTGTATTGTCTAAGCCAAGAGGATTGCCGATCGCGATCGCCCAATCGCCTGGTTGCAAATTTTGAGAGCTACCGATGCTCACAGTAGGCAAATTATCAGACTTAACTTGAACAACAGCAATATCCGTAAGTTCATCACTACCTAAGACTTTACCTTCGATTTGGCGACCATCTTTAAGAATTACAGTCACTTTGTCAGCACCACTGACTACATGGGCATTGGTAATGATGTCGCCTTCTTTGTTGATGATAAAGCCTGAACCAGTTCCGCGTTCAGTCCGCTCTTTAGGCATCCGTCGTAGTTGATCGCCAAAAAACTGGCGAAACATGGGATCTTCTAAAAATTCCTGAGGAATTTGTTGATTACTAGCGACAGTCCGTGAGGCGTTGATTCTGACCACCGCTGGACCTGTGCGATTAACAGCCTCTACGACGTAATTACGGGGGACTGTGATTGATTTCACTCTGTCGCTATCCTGTGCGATCGCTGGCGAGATCGTTGCAACTTGAGTCACAGGTGTAACTACTGTTGTATTTGGCGATCGCACTCCAGACACAACCGCCCAAGCTCCCAAGATGACACCTAAAAGCAGCATCGAAGCATAAATCAAAGGTTGCTTGTAACGAGATTTTTTATTTGAGTCTCTCATAGCTATTTCCGCGACCAATAATACCTAACATTCTACAAAATTTTTTTTATGGTGTTAATCTTCGACTCTAGACGGAAAACCGTCACCTAACTATTTATCCACAGTTTTAAAGAATAGCGCATCACCCATGAGAACTTATTTGTTCACTGGTCATAGGAATTCGCTTCCCATCCTAGAATTTAGGCGCGAAGCGCCGCATATCAATTCTAGGATGGGAAGTTGCGCTGATTTTAATGATATTTTGGTGCTTTTGGTTTATTGTCTGGGCAAAACTTACATTTCTTACAGAGAAGATAAGAGGGCAAAGCCCTCCTATCTTCTCTGTTTTGTTAATTAATCTTGACGCAAAAACTTTTTGGCAAACTAAACTTAACTGCATCTTTAACGTCCCTTAACCTTTGGTTGACGTAAGCAGTTTAATATCGATCATGTCTAGTTTAAATGCCTAGTAAACCGTAACAGATATAATCGCAGTAAGATTTCTATGATGTCTAAAAAGAGTATCAATCGTAGTGTAGTCAAGTTTGTAGCTGGTGTTACACTTGCCACAGCGCTAGCATCCTGTAGCGGTAGCACCACCACCCCCACAACTGGTGCAACTAGCCCAGCAGCTTCACCTACAACGGCGATGAAAGATTCCGGAAAGGAACCTGCAAAGGAACCCGCAAAAGCACCTTCTAATTTATCTGGCAACATCACTATTGATGGTTCTAGTACCGTTGCCCCAATCAGCAAGGCTGTTGCTGAAGACTTCGCAAAATCTAACCCTGGCGTAAAGGTTCCTGTTGGTACAAGCGGTACTGGCGGTGGATTTAAGAAATTCTGTGCTGGAGATATCGATATTGCTAATGCTTCTCGTCCAATCAAAGCTAAAGAAGCTGAAGATTGTAAGAAGAATGGTGTAGAGTTTGTTGAACTACCTGTTGCTGTTGATGGTCTAACTGTAGTTGTTAACAAAGAAAATACTTGGGCAAAATGCCTTACTATTGCAGAACTCAACACCATGTGGAGCCCTGACTCAGAAGGCAAAATCACAACTTGGGATCAAGTTCGCCCTGATTTTCCCAAAGAACCCATTGCCCTCTTTGGAGCAGGTGCTGACTCAGGCACATTTGACTACTTTACCGAAGCAGTCAATAAAAAGTCTAAGGTGATCCGTAAGGATTATCAACCCAGTGAAGATGACAACATCACCGTTAAGGGTGTTCAAGGTGGCAAGGGTGCAATGGGCTTCTTTGGAGTTTCTTACTATGAAGAAAATGCTAAGAAGTTGACTGCTATCGAAGTTGATGGTGGAAAGGGTTGTGTTGCGCCTACTGCTGAGAATATTAACTCTGGCAAATATGCTCCGTTGTCTCGTCCTCTGTTTATCTATGTGAGCAAGAAAGCTCTAGCACGTCCTGAAGTCAAGGCTTTTGCTGATTACTACTTCAAAGATCTTAAAGTAGTTAAAGAAGTAGGTTATGTGCCACTTCCTAGCGACGCTGTACCTAAGATCCTTGAACGTTTGAGTGCTGTTAAGACAGGCACAACCTTCATGGACGCTCCTGCTGGCGTTTCCGTAGCTGAATTGCTTGCAAAAGACTTGAAATAATTTCAAGTTAGTTTTGAGCTAAGCCCTCCTAGCATCTAAAAATCCAAGCCAAAAACTGTACCGCCCGCTGCGCGGGCGGTACAGTTTTTAGGTTTTTATATTTAATTTTGCTTAACTACCTATGCAGGGCTTTGACTTTTGATGTACTTGAGGAGAAAACTTTATGACAAGTCCTGTAACTCTCGAAGATCTTGACCTTTATCAACGCCGCGATCGCAATATTAAAGAGAGTGCGATCGGATATGCGTTGCTTTTTTGTGCTTTCGTATCTGTACTGACTACAGTTGCGATCATCTATGTTCTTGCCTCAGAAACAGTGAGCTTTTTCGGCAAGGCTAGCATTGGTGAATTTCTATTTGGTAAGACTTTAGAAAACGGCAGCTATAGCTGTAGTTGGACACCTCAGTTTGCTGACAAGGGCTTTTGCGTTTGGCCAACGGTTAATGGCACATTAATGGTGGCTCTAATTGCCATGTTAGTTGCAACCCCCCTAGGACTGGCAACTGCTGTTTACCTTTCAGAATACGCATCACCAAGATTGAGTAAATTTTTACGTCCGATTATTGAGTTGTTAGCTGGAGTACCTACGGTTGTATATGGATACTTTGCGTTGACATTTGTTACCCCAATTTTAGCAAAGCTGATTCCTGGTTTGCAAGGATTTAATGCTCTCAGTGCAGGCTTGATCATGGGCGTGATGATTGTCCCCACGATCGCTTCAATTAGTACCGATGCGATGAAAGCTGTTCCAAATTCTCTCCGTGAAGCTGCCTATGGGCTCGGCTCCACAAAAAAAGAAGTTGCAACTGGCATTGTTTTTCCTGCGGCTCTGTCTGGCATCTGTGCTGCAATCATTTTGGGTATATCCCGTGCAGTGGGTGAGACGATGATCGTTGCGATCGCTGCTGGCCAAAGACCTGTATTAACTCTCGATCCTAGACAAACAGTTGGCACAATGACTGCTTACATTGCTCAAGTTGCCAAGGGTGATTCACGAGTTGGCAGTGTAGAGTACCAAGCACTTTTTGCAGTTGGGATGTCGCTATTTCTAATCACTCTTCTTCTCAACATTATCAGTAAGCAAATTAGCAAACGCTTCCAAGAAACCTATGAGTAACGGAATCGATATCTTAGAAAATATTGACGGACAATCTAGCGAATCAAAATTTGAGCCAAAGCTTGAATCCAGACAGTTCTGGGGAAAAGTATTTTCTGCATTTTGTATTTTTGCTACAGGGCTTGGATTGGTTGTCCTCGCATTCTTAATTTATCAGGTCTTTAGCGATGGTTCTAGCCGCCTTAATGGGGATCTATTACAGCTATATCCATCTCGCCGTCCTGAAGAGTCGGGATATAAGGCAGCAATTCTGGGATCGATCGCGATGCTTACCTATGTGTTGGTGTTGGTAGTCCCACTTGGAGTCTGCTCAGCAATTTACTTGGAAGAATATGCCAAGAAAAACTGGTTGTCAGATTTAATTGAACTTAATATCTATAACTTGGCTGGTATCCCCTCGATTATCTATGGGTTATTAGGCTTAGGACTATTTGTGCGTGGTCTTTATAGCGGTAGGGCTGTCTTAGTTACAGGAATTTTGACGATTACTTTACTAATTTTGCCGCCAGTTATTGTTATCTCTAGGGAAGCAATTCGCGCCGTTCCACAATCAGTTCGTCAGGCTTCCTATGGAGTCGGTGCAACCAAGTGGCAAACGATTCGCCATCACGTTTTACCTTCTGCTCTACCAGGGATTTTAACTGCGGTGATTATCTCTACCTCTAGAGGTATAGGCGAAACAGCTCCAATCGTTGTTCTTGGCGCTGGTACGGTTTTATTTGACCCTAAAGCCTCTCCTATTAACTTTGGAGCTTTGTTCAGTGGTAACATAGGAGATGTATTTACCGATACATTATGGTCAAACGATAACTTCTTTTCCGTTCTGCCATACCAAATATATGAGTGGGTTGGAGATCCGAAGCCAGAATTTCAGACACTAGCTTCGGCAGGTATCATCGTGCTTTTAGCCCTAGTTTTAGGCATGAACTTAGTTGCCATCTTTTTACGCAGTCGGGCAAAGTAATTCAAGCTATTCGCAGGCTAAATTTATCAAACTTGGGGTTTTACAATGAACTTAAGCAGCAATTCTTCTGAGAATCAGGCAATTTTAAAGGTTGAAGACGTTAACGTTTTCTATAGCTCCAACTCACCAGCAGTTGCAGGTGTTAACCTAGAAATCTTTAAAAATCAAATTACCGCATTTATTGGGCCTTCTGGCTGTGGTAAAAGTACGATTTTGAGATGTTTTAATCGTCTCAATGATTTGATTGAGGGCGCAAGAGTTAAAGGATCAATTACCTTTAACGGGCATAATCTTTACGATGATAAAATCGATCCAGTGGCAGTTCGTCGTCACATTGGGATGGTGTTTCAACGCCCTAATCCATTCCCAAAATCAATTTACGAAAACATCGCCTTTGGTCCCCGAATTAATGGATTTAAAGGATCTAAAAATGATATGGATGACTTAGTTGAGAAGTCATTAAGATCAGCTGCCATTTGGGATGAAGTTAAAGATAAACTGAAAGAAAGTGGTTTAGCTCTTTCTGGCGGTCAACAACAACGTCTATGTATTGCCAGAGCGATCGCAGTGGAGCCACAGGTAATCTTGATGGATGAACCATGCTCAGCACTTGACCCGATCTCAACTCTGCGGATCGAAGAGCTAATGCAAGAACTCAAGCAAAAGTTTACGCTGGTCATCGTTACACACAACATGCAGCAGGCCTCGCGATCGGCTGATATGACTGCATTCTTTAATACCGAACTTAGTGATAGCGGTAAGCGGATGGGTAAATTGGTAGAAATCGATCGCACATCAGTTATCTTCAGTAGCCCTAAACAAGTAGCCACTGAGGAATACATTAGCGGTAGATTTGGCTAAAGCTAAAAATCAAGATTAAAATAAGTAAAGAGAGCGCTTGGAGCTCTCTTTACTTATTTTTGTGGCTATTAAATTTTCATGGTTTTAACAAGTACTGAATCGATCGCTGGTCAATACTGGCTATGGCGTGAACAAAAAATATATTTTGTCAAAGCAGGAAATAATTCTCAGCGTCCGCCACTGCTCTTAGTGCATGGATTTGGAGCCTCAACCGATCATTGGCGCAAGAATATCTCGGAACTTAGTCAAGATTTTGAAGTATATGCGATCGACTTGTTAGGCTTCGGGCGATCGCAAAAACCTGCATGGCAATATAGCGGCAATCTTTGGCGCGATCAACTCCATGATTTTATTACCGAAAAAATTCAACGTCCAACCGCAATTGCTGGTAATTCCCTCGGTGGTTATTCTTCGTTGTGTGTAGCGGCTGATTATCCACAATCAGTTGCGGGTGTAATCTTGCTCAATAGTGCGGGACCATTTACAGATACCAATCCCCTTGGTGCTAAAAAAGTCAATCCAATCCAAAAAGCGATCGCCCCAGCCTTGCAGAAAGTGTTGCGCCAGCCTTGGGCAAATCAATTACTATTTACCTTTGTCCGCCAAAAATCGCGCATTCGTAGCACCCTCAAAAAAGTCTATTTAGATCAATCTGCCGTTACCGATCAATTAGTCGAGGATATTTATCGTCCATCCTGCGATCAGGGAGCTGCACAGGTTTTTGCATCAGTATTTAGTACTCCTCAAGGTAAAAAAGTTGATGAGTTGTTGGGAGCGATGACTTGTCCCTTAATGACAATTTGGGGTGAAGGTGATCCTTGGATGAATTCCCGTGCTAGGAGTGCAAAATTTCGTGAGTTTTATCCATCACTTACAGAGCATTACATTAATGCAGGGCATTGCCCCCACGATGAAAGCCCCCAAATCGTGAATAAATTAATTCGAGATTGGTATGAATTAACTTTATAGTGAAAGAAAAGTTGGTGCGACGCACCAACTTTTCTTTCACTATAAAAAACTAACGAAATGGCAACTTGGCAATGTATTAGCGGCTGTGGCGCTTGCTGTCATCTCGATCCGAGTGAACGCCCTGACCTAGCAGATTACCTCACCCCCGATGAGCTACAAAAATACTTAAGTATGGTGGGTAGCGATGGTTGGTGTATTAACTTCGATCACCTTAATCGCAGTTGTACTATCTATGATCAAAGACCTCGCTTTTGTCGAGTGGAATCTGATACCTTTTATGACATGTTTGGCGTGGAGCCAGAAGAACTAGATGAGTTTGCGATCGCCTGTTGCGAGGAAAACATTGAGTCAATCTATGGTGAGCGATCGCTAGAAATATTACGTTTTGAGCAAGCAATTAAGTAGCTCCCAAACCCAAACGAGACAAAGTGCCCGCATAGCGTGTACTTTGTCTCATTTAGGGTTTGTGACTATGATCACTCAAATATACATATGAGAGTCACATCTATCCACAGGTATAAATCACATCTATATCTTTGATTTCAGAGGAAACTAATTGGTATAGAGATAGTCCTTAAGAAGTGACGATTTTCCAATTCAAGCGCGGAATCATCATTACCTAAAAGCCTATTACTTTTCTAATTTAATCCTTATACCCCTAGTACAAAAATCATGAGTAACAAGAGTGTCATCAGAAATCTCGTCAACCGTGCTCTTCTCGTCAAACGCCTTACTCCTGAGCTAGAAAACATGATTAATCTTGAGCTTTCTGAGCAAGGCTACATTACTGATCCTGACTATGAAGCCCTAGAGTATCTCATGCAAGCTATCGATCAAGGCAAAGTAAGGCAAGTTAGCTAAATAATTGACTAAATCGCCAATTATTTAGACTTGATTTTATTGCTAAGGGCTGTAGACTAGGATTGCAAAATTTGAAGTCTTGCTTGTATGGGTTATTTGACCTATTTGCAGATAAATTATAAACTCGCATCTCTATCTCGTCGCATAGGCTACTGGCTACTGATTTTTGGGATAACCGCGCTGATTGTGATCGCGGTAAATGCTTGTAAATCTGAGTCTGGGATTGTTCCCACTTTGCCACAGAACCCAAACATTCAAGTATTTTTCAACCAAAATCAAGCATCTCGATATACCGATCCATATCGAAAAATCGAACGTCTCGGTGACAATCTAGAAAGAGTAATGATTGACAATGTTAGTCAATCTAAAGTTAGTCTTGATATTGCTGTTCAAGAACTACGTTTACCCAATATTGCTAAAGCAATTGTTGAAGCACAATTGCGTGGCGTGAACGTCCGACTGATTCTCGAAAATAACTATAGTCGAGCTTGGAGTGAATATACACCTGAGCAAGTTGAGAAGCTAAATCCTCGTGATCGCGATCGGTACAAAGAATTTCGGAAGTTTGCGGATATTGATAACGACGGTCGCTTAAGTGAAGATGAATTGGATCGTAGTGATGGTTTGCGGCTAATCAAGATTACCAATGTGCCTTGGATTGACGATACTGCTGATGGCTCTAAAGGTAGTGGATTAATGCACCATAAATTTATGGTGATTGATGATCAAATAGTTTTGTTTGGTTCTGCAAATTTGACCATGAGTGATATTCATGGTGACTTTACTAGACCTGAGACTAGGGGTAATGCAAACAATCTTATTCGTATAGACAGCAAAGAACTTGCCACAAGATTTAAGAAAGAATTTAACCTAATGTGGGGAGATGGACCAAATGGAAAACCTGACAGTCTGTTTGGTACAAAAAAGCCTTCTCGAAAAATTGATTATCTCATCGTTGGCGGAGCGCAAATCCGACTTAAGTTCTCTCCAGATCCTGAAGATACAGCAAGGGAGCAAACCAGTAGCGGACTAATCGCCACAGCAATCGCTGGTACTAAGACAAATGTTGATATGGCACTATTTGTCTATTCCGATGAATTTATTTCTACAATTCTTGAAGAGCGTCAACAGGGAAATGTCCAAATTCGAGCACTAGTAGAGCCTCAATTTGCCTATCGAGATTATTCGTCAACTCTTGATATGTGGGGACTTCAATCCACCCAAGATTGCAAAAAAGGCAAAAGCAGTGCATGGAAGCAACCCATCAAAACAGTTGGTATTCCCAATCTTGTATCTGGAGATACTTTGCATCATAAGTTTGCGATTCTTGATCGCAATTTAATTCTTACAGGTTCACATAACTGGACAAAGGCTGCAAATCATACGAACGATGAAGTTTTAGTTGTCATTCAAAATGAGACTGTAGCAGCGCATTTTCAAAGGGAATTTGATCGCCTTTATCAAGATGTCACTTTAGGACCCACGGCAAAACTAGTTCAAGCTACTTCCACAAGCTGCGCTGAGAGAATTAAAAGCAATGCAAAGCCCATGATTGAAAATTCTGAGTTTTAAGGGAATTACACAAAATAATCGATCCCAAAAAATAGGGGCGAGCATAGCCCACTCCTATTTTTTAGATTGTTATAAAAACAATTTTGGTGTTTCCAGCGCCAAAGGAGCTGGAAACACCAAAATTGTTTTTTTGAAAGCCCATCGTAGGTGGGCTTTCAAAAAAAACGATTTTTATAATGAGAATTGCTAGAGTTTTAATCATTGCGATCGCATGGTGCTTAAGTTTTGTTAAGCTAGGATGTCTGAAATTTTGTGCGCCAAAAATTGCGTTAATACAAATATGGTCAATCTGGTTCAACCCGTCAAACCCACCATCGCTTTCTCTCACTTGGGTTGTGAAAAGAACCGCGTCGATACTGAACACATGCTGGGATTACTAGTTCAAGCAGGCTATCAAGTCGATAGCAACGAAGAACTAGCCGATTATGTGATTGTTAATACCTGTAGCTTTATCGAAGATGCGCGGCGCGAATCCGTGCGAACATTGGTTGAGCTAGCCGATATGGGCAAGCGTATCGTCATCGCTGGCTGTATGGCGCAACACTTTCAGCAAGAACTACTTGATGAAATTCCTGAAGCGGTTGCCCTTGTTGGTACTGGCGACTATCAAAAAATTGTTGATGTAATTGAACGTGCCGAGAAAGGCGAACGAGTCAAAGAAGTTACTCAAGTCCCCACCTATATCGCTGATGACACCGTACCGCGATATCGCACCACCAATGAAGCTGTTGCCTATGTCCGCGTAGCTGAAGGTTGTGACTATCGTTGTGCATTTTGCATCATTCCCCATTTACGAGGCGATCAGCGATCGCGATCGATTGAGTCGATTGTGACTGAATGCGATCGCTTAGCCAGTGAAGGCGTAAAAGAAATTATTTTGATTTCGCAAATCACTACTAATTATGGTCTAGATATTTACGGTCAGCCTCGCCTTGCCGAACTCTTAACCGCTCTTGGACAAGTCGATGTGCCTTGGATCAGAATGCATTACGCCTATCCCACAGGACTTACTCCAAAAGTAATCAATGCGATGAAGTCCACTCATAACGTGGTTCCTTATCTAGATTTACCTTTGCAACATTCACATCCCGATGTACTAAGAGCCATGAATCGTCCTTGGCAAGGGCGGATCAATGACAAGATCATGGAGCAACTCAAAGCAGCACTTCCCAATGCTGTTACTCGTACTACCTTCATTGTTGGATTTCCTGGGGAAACTGAGGAGCAGTTTGAGCATTTACTAGATTTTGTGAAGCGTCATGAATTTGATCATGTCGGTGTATTTACGTTCTCGGCTGAAGAAGGTACACCTGCCTTTGATTTGCCAAACCAATTACCCGAAGAAGTCAAACAAGACCGCCGCGATCGCATCATGGCAGCTCAACAGGAAATTTCTTTCAAGAATAACCAGTTAGAGATCGGTAAAACCGTTGATGTGTTGATCGAGCAGGAAAATCCAGGCACTGGTGAACTCATTGGGCGATCAGCAAGATTTGCTCCTGATGTTGATGGTGTGGTCTATGTCCGCGATCCTCTTGGCAAAGCAACTCTAGGCTCCATGTTTCCTGTCAAAGTTACTGCTGCCGATCATTACGACCTCTTTGGTGAAATTGTCTAAGAAGTACCTACAGCGCTTTGCGCTCAAACCCAAACCCAGAAATTTTGTAAAAGTGTTGTTTCGCAACACTTTTACAAAATTTCTCTTGGTTAGTTTGATCGATAGTTGTTGTAAACAATAAAAACCTAGAAGCCTGAGCAATCCTTGAAATGTGCGTAGTAGACTTCTTGGTTTAATGTGAGAGAGTTGCGTCTTAAGGATTACAGCCTTGTTTTGGTATATATAGCTACATAGTTTTCAGAAAATTTATATCAAGACGAGAAAAGTAACTTTTATATAACTTTTTAACTTCTTTTTACTAACCTTTATATATCTATTAATGGTTTCTCAAAATAGAAAAGCGTGAATAATAGAACTCAAGAAGAAAGAAATAAGTTTGCGATGTCAAGCAATCTAGATTCACTTCTAAATCAGATGCTCGGCATTAAAACTCAAACTATCACTCTCTTAAACAAGCTAAAAGGAAGAACAATGGATACAATTACTAAAGTTAGTCAGCTATCCTTCGCCCAAGGTCAAAATAGCGAATCCGCTTTTACAATTAAACTTACCAATAGCAAGTTCGATAGCCTCGCAGGATCTGAACTTCTTGTTAAAGTTGAGTCTTGGGTTTCAGCTAATGTTATGATGAACAATAAAGAAGTTCCTGTTCTGATCGTTGACATGGAAAATGTAGAATTTATTGATAGTCAAGGTTTACAAAAACTCTTAGCATGTTTAAGGCTAATGCAATCCCACAAGAGTAATTTGTTACTCTGTTCTCAACAACCTTCAGTTCGTCTTGTATTTGAGATTACAAGAATTGATCAATTGTTTGCTGTGTTCCCTAGTGTTAGCAATTTCGTAAATCACTTTGATGCCCAAAATCAAGGTTCTGAATATCTGTTAGCTGCCTAGAATCAATACAAAAGTGAACTTCCTATGTTCTTTCTCCTATAGCCAAAAAGTAAAAGCCTCGCTGCGCGAGGCTTTTACTTTTTGGCTATACCTAATAGGAAGATAGCGTCGGACTAACGGTACTTTAGATATGCATCAATTTTATTGGCTTCTAGCAAACTCCGCTTGATGCAGTCGCCGAGAGCCACACCGCCAATAAAATTGGCACTAACATAAAGTCCTTGAGATTTCTGTAATTCGGCTTCCACAGTAGCGATTCGTTCTAAATGTCCGATTTCGTATTGGGGGATCGCTTTATCCCAGACATGAACGGCGATCGCTTTCGGTTCTACTTTCGTATTAGGTCGGAGAATAGTCTTTTTCAAATCTTGGTGCACGGCTGTAATGATTTCTGATTCTGAAAGCTTGGCTAGAGCAGGATCAAGCGTCCCGCCGATAAAGTTTAGTAATAGTTGCCAACCTTCTGGAGCACGTCCAGCAAATAGACTCGAAGACCAGATCGTGCCTAAAGTTCTCACCCCTTGAGTGCGGGGGATCAGATTACCAAAGCCTTTCATATCATAGGCAAATTCGCTCTTAGGGTAGGCAAGTACTACGCAAGCAACAGTCGGATAGAAAATCTCATTTAAGGCTTGGCTAGCTGCTGGTAAATAATCTTGTAAAAGTTTTGAGGTGATATAAGCAGGGGTACTGAGAACTACCGATCGCGATGTCACAGTTTCTTCACCCGTGGGTGTATCGAACTTAGAAATATAGACTTCGCCTTGCTTTTCCAGCGATCTCAAAGTCCATTGTTGTTTCACAACAGCACCTTGCTCTCTTAACTTGGTGGCGATTGCTTCAGGCAACATCTTAATGCCTTCTCGAAATGATCCCAGTTCACCAGTTTTAACTTTGGGAAGATTGGGATCAGCAAGCTTTTGGGCTTTACGTTCTTTAGCAGAAAGAATTGTTCCTGCGAGCAGCCCATTATAGTTATTTTCTAATCGAAAAATCTTAGAAAAAGCTGCACTAGCACTTAGTTGTTTTGGATCTCCTGCGTATACACCTGATATAAACGGTGCAACTAATCTTTCCACAGCTTGTTTACCTAATAAACGTGAAAAGAATTGATCAACAGATTCTTCTCCAGCCATGGCTGGACGGGCAAAGCCAAGCGCACCAATAGCTAGGCGAATTTTTCCTCCCAAAGTTAAAATCTTTGATGCGATCGCACTAGGTGGACTCATGGGCAAAGCGTTTAACTTGCCATTTAGAAAAACGAAACGGGGTAATTTGCCATCGGCTAGTACCAATTCATCCTTGAGTCCAACTTGTACAGCTAGACGTAATAGTTCTGGAGCAGGCTGAAAACTATTTGGCCCCTCTTCCCATTGATAACCTTCGTCATTTTTGGCACTGGTTATAGCCCCACCCACACGATCTTGAGCTTCTGCAACTAAGACACGATATTTTTTTGCGATCGCTAGTTCATGAGCGATCGTTAATCCTGATATTCCTGCCCCAACGACAAGGACATCTAAAGGGGGATTGGCTTCGGAGGATGGCTTGAGGGACATAGCTTAGAGCGCTTTGATCAATTGAGCAATTTTTAGTCTAGTACAACTAAGCTCTTATAGTTTAGTACAAGCTTTGAAAGTCAATAAACCAATTGTGTGTATTTATCGACTGAGGTGCTACAAAACACACAATTGGCTCTTCTGAGGAAAGCCGCTTTTATACTGAGTGCTGAAATAAAGCATTTAGATAAACTTTGGCGGTGCTGCGATAACTATGGGATGCATTATGGGATGAGCCATGGCGATCATTCCCGCCATTTTGCAATAGAAATAAAGATAATGCTGCGGCAAATACGCGATCTTGATCCCAGTCGGGATGTGACTCTAAGTAGTTTTTGAGGGTTTCGTGTAATTCTTCAGGAATCTCTGCCAATATACTGACTGTCGTACTCATGCTGAAACCTCAACTTTTAAACAAGTTTGATAGAAATGACGCAACCATTTTCAGCGGTCGGGCTTTAATTGTGCGTGTATCTATGGATCTTGTCAACGTAACGGAATATTAAGTGATGATGACAAAATACTGAAATTGTTTTGATAGAATCAGTATTTTGAGACATTTTAGTTTACATTTATTTATAATAGATGGGCTTAAAAAGTTTTCCCAAGTGAAGTGTTCATTCTATTAACGAATCCTTAACCAGTAAGGCACAAGTATCCATACTTATAAAAACACCTGTGGAAAACTAATGGTTATCTGTGGATAAAGCCACAATATCTGTGGAAAAGTCTGTGGAAAACTTTTGGGTGTTTAAGTTGAAAATTATTTTTTTCTTAATATTTGTCGCATGTTTATAGCGATATCTCTACACAAGCAAAAAACGACAATTACAAACATAAACAGACAAGGTTGCACCCCATTGGGGCGCAACCTTGTCTGTTTATGTAATTTCTTTTACTTAATTGCTCAGCCAATTTTCAGGAACAACTATCAATGTTGTACCTTTTCGCCTTAGCACGATTACTGTTTGATTGGCAGCGATCGCAATTTGCGGATTATCACATCTTGCTTTCCATGAACCACCCTCATACTTGACTCGTCCAGTTTCTCCTGCGGGTATTTCCGTGAGCGTAATCCCCTCACTAGCCTCTTTCAGTTGATGTGAATCCTTAGGAATGAATCGCCTAGAAACTACAGCTAACATTGCTGAGATCAACATCCAAGCCAAGACTTGCAACGCAGGAATAGGTAAAAGCAACGAGATCGCGGCTACTAACAACGCAGCTATCCCCATAGCCCCTGCAATTAGAAAAGTTGGCAATGGAACTAGTAGCTCAACAACACAAAGAGCTATACCAATCAACAGCCAGACTTGACTAGGTAGTAAGTTCATGGATTGTTTGATTTATCGGAATTGGGTAAAGCTGTTGTAGGAAATGATTCTGACTTCACAATTGTGCTGCTAGGTTTGGGACTGTTGATCTTCACTTTTTTAGAGTCAAGGGATTTTTCTCGTTTAAAGCGATCATCCTCTGTAGTAGATTTAATCACTTTATTTCGAGCAACTTCTACGGTTGCTGGTGATTTGGGACGATCGCTTGTAGCGGGTTCGCTAGGACGTGCATTAGTCGCGGTTGGTGCTATGGTGTCCAGATTTGGAGCATTGGAAAGTAGTCCACCTAAACCATTGATCAAATTACGAATATTGCTGCGCAGCTTGGGATCTCCCGTTAGTTCATCAAGATCGGCGGTAATCTTCTTGGCGTTGGCAAAAGTTGCCCTTGCTGAATCGAGGGTTTCACGCAATGCTGACATTGTGGCAGGATTGTTTAACTCACCAGATACTTTCCGAAGGTTTGCTGATGTTTCAGCAGCATTTTCGGCTAGTTGCTGTAAATTTGCGATGATCTTACCATCACTCAATAAGGGCTTGGCACTAGCAAGTAAAGCTCTCGCTTCATTGGAAGTAGCGGCAATGCCATCAAGGGTTTGCGCTAGTTTTTCGCGATTGACCTCGATTAAATCTTGGGCACTATTTGCGACATTGCCAACCTTAGTGGCTGCTCCACTAATTGCGTCCGCTGTATCGCCAAATTTAACGATTTGCCCCTCAAATGTACCGATCACTTTACTCGCGGAATCCGTCAATTTTTGGATGCTTTTTGCAGTAGCTTTGGCTGCAACTAGAGTTTCATTGAGGTTATCGACTAAATTTTGATCGTTGATTTTGCGTAATGTAGCACTCGAATCTTTAAGCAATGCGATGAAGCTTACGCCGCGAATTCCTTCAATCTCTCCACCTTGACAAATAATCAGATCGGCATTGCAATCCTTAGCGATCGGATTCATCTTCGGATCAATTGCTAATTTATCTTGCGGCGGAAAAATATCGATATTGGTATTCCCCAGAAAACCACTTTGATTAGTTTCAGCGATCGAGTTCTTCGGAATAATTAATCTAGAGTTTTCAATACTTACTTGGACATCAACACCCTCTGTTTGGGCTGTCAACGCTGTAACCCGACCTACTTCAACACCACGAAATCTGACAACTGAGCCATTATTTAGACCACTTGCATCAGCTATTTTGATCGTAAATGTAAACTTAGAGCTACTTAGTTGCAACCCACGCAACCATAATAAAGCGCCACCAAAGGCAACTACTCCACCGATGATAAATAAGCCAAGCGCACCGTCGCGTAATGTTTTTCGCTGCACGAGTCTTATACCTCCCTAGTCAAAAGTTGAATTGGACCTTCAGTACTACCGCTAAAAAATTGCCTGACATATGGATTGTCAGCAGTATCAATTGTACTCACGTTTCCTGCGTAGCGAACCAATCCACGGTAAAGAACGATCAAGCGATCGGCAGTACGACGGATCGTGCTGTCTTGGTGAGTGACGACAATATAACTGTCACAGACCTGTTGCTCTCGTAGCGATCGCATCAAGTCTTCGATAATTGTCGAAGCCACAGGATCAAGCCCTGCGGTGGGTTCATCATAGAGCAGTACTTTTTTGGTTTGTGTTTTCGCAGTAGGGTCATCCATAATTGCGCGAGCAAAACTAACACGTTTTCGCATCCCGCCTGATAGTTGGCTAGGATATCGATCGCTAATGTTCTCTAAACCCACGAGTGCAAGTTTATGTTCGACCAGTCGATAAATTTCACGACGTGACAAACGAGAATGTTCAAATAGTGAGAAACCCACATTTTCTGCAACAGTAAGCGAGTCAAACAGTGCAGCGTTTTGAAACACCATACCAATGTTTACACCATAGCCCCCTTCTTGGATATCCTCTTCAGAAGAAACTAGGTTGCCATTGATGTAGAGTTCACCTTGCTCAGGGGCAAGGAGACCGCAAATAATCCTTAAGATTGTCGATTTACCAGTTCCAGAGGGACCAATGATGGCGATCGCTTCCCCTGAATGCACAGTGAGATCGACCCCATTTAGTACAGCATTGGAACCAAAACTTTTGTGAACATCACGCAGTTCTAGCAAAGGCGTAACCACATTGCTACTATTTTTGATCAGAGATCGGACTGGCTCCATCGACATTTATTTCAGATTTAAAAATCGCTCTACAAAAAACTAACATTTTTTCAGATGCTTTTCCTAAAAAATAACTCGAAACCAGCAATTTGCATTATCAAAGACCAATATTTAGAGAGGTGACGCAAAGCGTCACCTCTCTAAATATTGAGTACTTATACCAATTCACAAAAATGTGACAACAATTCTGTGAATTAAAAACCAAACCCTGTAACACCAAAACACAAAATGGCAACTCCACTTTGTGTTTTGGTGTTACAGCAATTCCAGAGCAAACAAACCCAAACCAAG
The DNA here is from genome assembly GCA_044354985.1 of Pseudanabaena sp. Taxonomy (GTDB): domain Bacteria; phylum Cyanobacteriota; class Cyanobacteriia; order Pseudanabaenales; family Pseudanabaenaceae; genus Pseudanabaena. The sequence continues at coordinate 18,376 of JBIKYZ010000056.1, forward strand.
AAAATTTTTGAAATCTTTGTTTTGCAAAGATTTCAAAAATTTTCTTGGTTTGGGTTTGAGCACAAAGCAACTCTTTAGTAAAAAAGCAAAAACAAAAGGCGGCGCTTAGTACCGCCTTTTGTTTTTGCTTTTTGAATTACCGTAAGATGTTAATGGCGATCCTAAAGCATTAATATATGAACCTTGGCAAGCGCAATCGTTTCTCTGCTAACAAAATTACCGTCCAATTGCTACGCGAAGGCATAGTTGAGTCTGTACACTCTTGCCAAGCAGCCGTCGTTGATACAAGAGGTCGAATTCTCTCAGCAGCAGGAGATCCTCAGACGACCACCTTTGCCCGTTCTTGCCTTAAGCCAATTCAGGCTCTACCAGTCTCTATTACTGGTGCACAGGAGCGATTTAACCTCTCAGAAACTGATCTTGCGATTATTTGTGGTTCACATCAAGGTACGATCGCTCAAGCCAGACAAGTTTTTAGCATTCTTTGGCGATGCGATGTGGAGCCAAGTGCATTGCAATGTCCAGTCCCAGAATGCCAAAAAAGTCCTCTTCAGCATAATTGCTCTGGCAAGCACGCAGGCATGATCGCTATATGTAAACAGCAAGGATGGCAGATTTCCTCCTATATGGATCGCCATCATCCAGTACAGCAACTTGCACTCAATACAATGGCTGATCTCTTGCATATGCCTGCTGCCGAATTTATCTGCGCCCATGATGATTGTGGAGTTCCCACTTATCTATTAGAAATTGGTCAACTTGCCCGACTCTATGCTCTACTATCCGCTCATGACCAATTACACCTAGAACGTATTACCCGTGCGATGACTAGACATCCTGATATGGTGTCTGGAAATGGTCAATTCGACACGGAACTCATGCGCCTCAGCAATGGTGAAATTATCAGCAAATCTGGTGCAGAAGGAGTGCAATGTATTGGACGAATTGGACAAGGATTAGGGCTAGCGATCAAAGTGATGGATGGCTCTAAAAGAGCAAAAAATGCGGTTTCTATCCATTTGTTAAAACAATTAGGATGGATTAACCCTACAGTTGCTCAAAGTTTAGAAGAATCATTTCTTTCTACTGGTAAATATAGTCGCTTAGAAGCTATTGGCGAGTTGTCATTAGCATAGTAGGGCTTTGTTTGCAGATGTAGAGGCAATTCATGAATTACCTCTACATCTGCAAAGCTAAATTGCCTTTACAGCATAGCTTTTACGTTTTATAATTGCAAAAATTAGGACTAGAAAAGTACAAATTCCTGCTAAATATAGTGGGTAACCATAGGAAGAAGGATAGTTTTGATTAACGACTAATCCTGCAATTATGGGGCCAAAAGCATTGGATATACTCAGATAGGATGAGTTTATCCCTAAAATTGTGCCCTGTTCTTCAGGGCTAGTATTGAGGGAAATCAACGCACTGATCATCGGTTGCACAACTGAGTTTAGTAATGAGAAAAGAACGCAAACGGTGACAAAATAATGTACATCTTCCCAAATTGGCATCAAAACGAAGGAAAGACTACGGATGAATAATCCTAAAAAGAGAATCTGAACTAGTTGCAGATGTTTTGTCATTTGAGAAATGCCTAAAGTCTGCATAACTACACCTAGAACCCCAAACAGCAAAAACATTAAAGCTAAACCATCGCTATTCTGTTTGAGAACTGTCAGAAAATAGGGCTGAAATGCGAATGTAAACAGCGTAAATGTCATACCCGTTAGAAAATTAATAATCAATAAAATCCCGATTTTGGGCATAAACAAGCCTGTAATCAGTTTCTCTAAGCCAAGATCGAAGATGTTTTGTGCTTTTTTTACCTTAGTTTTGAGTGTTTCTGGCAGAAGAAATATTGTCAGCAGTAAAGCGATCGCTGCGATTGTTCCCGACACCAAAAAAGATGCTCCAAAGGATTTGCCTATAGGAGTATTCAGCGCAACTTTCTGAGCAAGTAAACTGATTGCAGGTCCAAGAATAAAACCTAAACCAAAGGCTGCTCCATTAATACCAAAGGCTTTAGCACGGTTCTCAGGAGTAGTAACATCAGAAATTACAGCTTGAGCAACTGAGGCATTACCGCCTGTGATGCCATCAAGAAATCTTGCGAAAAATAAGATGGCAGCACTTGCTGCTGTTCCAGCCATAAGATTTGCAACTACTGTCCCCGCCAAACTGAAGATTAATAGTGGTTTGCGTCCAAAGCGATCAGATAGTTTCCCGATAATTGGAGTAGCAAAAAATTGGGCGATCGCATAAATAGCAAATAGCAAACTAGTCTGAAAATCATCTAATTTGAACTGTCTGCCATATTGGTACAAAACAGGAATCAGAATCGTAAAACTCAGGGAGTTAATAAAAGAAATGAGGGCAATAATCCAAAATTTACGATTCATTCGCTTTGGCGATCGCATATAGTCCTTGTCTATACTACAGCTCTATCACATTTACAACAGTTTTCGAGCAACTGAACCCAAAAAACATGCGATCACAAAGCTTACATACATATTTTTGAGCCTAGATGTTTTAGTGTTTTTAATACTTCATGAAGCTCATTATTAGGATTTACTAAAGAAAATAGCCGTGAATTAGCATACTCATTTTGTGAAGTCTTCAAAAATAAAAATTCATTTCCATTGGTAATCATGCCAAATGTTGTTTGTGCGGTTTCCGAATTACTCAACATGTAAGCTAAAGCTTGTGGAATTGCTCTTGTTACTGCAAAATCACTTCGTTTTGATTCAATGACTAATAACCAAAGCTGATTTTTGATAACCAATACATCGATCCGCCCCCGAATTATTGCTTCTTCATCTTTCATCTCTAATGCTATAGCTGTTTCTGTCTCGCTCCGAAATGGCTTGTGATAAAAGCCAGCAAGATCTAACAATGGTGCAAGCACTACCATTTTTACTGTATTTTCTAACGTTGTTGGATCTTCCATTAATTCTAGAAAATTAGCTTTCCCCCTATCTAATAAACGCTTATCTTCTTCATTTAATGGTGTAAAACCATCTAACCATTCATTAAAAAAAGCCGCATCTTGAGATATCTGAATCTCAAAGTTTTGCTTTAATTCCCTTAAGTTACATCTTTTTCGGCGATCGCCTGAACCATGATGAATTCTAGGTAGAAGTAATAATCTTAATAGTAGTGCAAAAACAAAATATCCAACGTAATCGCCTCCTCACTCACTAACCAGTAACAAATAACACTAATAAATTTGATAACAGTTATTGCTATTTACTGTTATTGCAGCGAGAATATTGATGTCAAGATTATTAGAGGACTAAATTTATGAATGTGTCTCTAACGCCTGAGCTAGAGAGCTTTATACAGGGAAAGGTTAGTACTGGCTTGTACTATTCTGCTAGTGAGGTTGTGCGTGAGGGGTTGAGATTGGGTAGTGTTTCAGATTTGTTGGAAGGCATGATGGGATTGGATAGAAAATTCGTATCTATTGATAAATAGCCCAATGACAATATCGTGCATCAAAATAGATTTAGAAAAGCAAATAGTCTTTCTG
>JBIKYZ010000252.1:0-6925 GCA_044354985.1 Pseudanabaena sp.
TCAAACTTAATTCTAAGCTCAATCACTTCGCTCTCAAATCCAAATTATATATCAAGGCTTTGCAGCAATCTCACTTGGAATGGCAGTCTCTGAAACCTTTTTAGGCTTCTGCGTAACATGAGTTAGATAAGTACCATGCCAAACCACGCCCGCATAGTCAGTGTGATGAGGATAAACACGCACAGGATAGTTAAACCAACCATCACTTTCATTACCTTCAGCGGTTGGTTCAAATTTGGTAATGACGTTAGTTAAAGTATTGGAAGGTAGATCAGACATCGTGGTAATACCTATAACAAATTCTAATCAGGTTTTGTAGTTCTGAGTTTGTCATCGATATGTGGAAAGACAAATTGAGAATCACTACAGTAAATTCTCTAGACGACGACGCATCATGGCAATTACGGGATCTTCTACCTCATCCTCATCATCTGATTCTGGTAAATTGCGATCGCGATCGCTAGACCAATCAGTTTTGTCAACATTTTTTTCAGGAGGAACCAACAAGGCATCGGTCGGTACGATGTTTAAGTCATAGCCTGCTTCTTCACAAAATTCTTCTAAATCTTGCTTGTCGATGCGTTCAACTGTCGGAGACAAAAAATCTTGAGCCTCCAATAGACCTGCATAACGAATCGCATCATCCTCTTGCTCAAAGGCGACAATAATATTGTTGCCTTCAATTTCTAGAGTATAAATACCTTCGTTATCGGTGTTAGCGTTAAACAGCAATACCCAAACTTGCATAGAAAAAACTCGACCATTCAAAAAGCTCTAATATTGTATAACATGCCTACTCCAAGATTTTTATTGAGAGCATTACTTTGCAATGCTCTCAATAAAAATCTTGGACTTTATTTCAGTGTAGAACGCTGTAAGGAGTTACAAATTTGCGCCTTGATCGCTACACAACGGGTACATATACAATAGGCGCAACGATCTGGAAACAGGTGCTTTGGTACTTTGTAGGAGCGCCATTAGTGCGTAGTTATTTAATCCCTTTTTCGGGTTTGAAGGTTAATATTTTGCGCTGGTTTGGAGCAGAAATTGGGCAAGGTGTGAGGATTAAAACTGGGGTGCGGGTCAAATTTCCTTGGCACTTGGTGATCAAAGATTTTGTTTGGATCGGAGAAGACGCTTGGCTTGATAATCTTGATTTGATCACGATTGAAAGCAATTGCTGTATTTCGCAAGGGGTTTATCTCTGTACGGGCAACCACGACTGGGGCGATCGCAGTTTTGCCCTTAGCACCGCCCCAATTTATATCGAATCAGGTAGTTGGATCGCAGCGCGAGCGAGCATTGCTGCAGGGGTACGAGTCGGACAGGGCGCTGTCTTGGGCTTAGGTAGTGTCGCGACGCGATCGCTAGAACCAATGACAATTTACATTGGCAATCCCGCGATCGCCATGAAGCCACGTAAAATCAGAGAGTAGCAAGTTAATCCTGTTACGCTTTAATTTCAGGAATTATTTTTTAAAATTAATTATGACTGTTGCAACTACAAACCCGACCCCAAAAATTGGATTAGCTTCCCGTTTCGTGAATAGTCTTTTAGCGATCGCGCCTTTATTTAACATAGCTAAGCAACGCGCTCGGAAAATGATGATCGAACGTGCTGAGTCGATGGGCGTAAACTGGCTTCAAATTGCCGCCGATCTCCAAAAACAAGATCTTGAAGCTGAACTAATCCAGGTTCAAAATCCAAACTTAAAGTATCCTGAATATTATCTTAAGCCTTTTCATGCTTATGAAGAAGGTAACCTAGGCTGGTTGCCTGCAACTGAAGTAGAATCTGCGGCATATGCTGTTCACTCTCGGATCTGGAAGGATGAAACACCTCCAATTGAGGGTGATGCGAGGTTGCGTCAGAGCTATTTTGATATTGTGAAAGAAAAGATTAGCACTCAGCCTCAGGATATTCTCGATATCGGTTGCAGTGTGGGCATGAGTACTTTCGCGCTCCATAACGCTTATCCTCAAGCCAAAATTACTGGGCTGGATTTGTCGCCACATTTTTTAGCGATCGCAAATTACAATACTCGTACCAAACATCCTGAATTAGCAGAAAATCAACAAGTACAATGGATTCATGCCACCGCCGAACAAACAGGATTACCTGATAGTTCCTTCGATTTTGTTTCCTGTTTTCTGCTATTCCATGAGTTACCTCAAGATGCATCTCGCCAAATCCTGCGCGAGATGCGCCGTGTTTTGCGTCCTAATGGTCACTTCGCTCTCATGGATATGAATCCCTATTCAGATATCTATGTCAAAATGCCACCCTATATTTTGACTCTACTCAAAAGTACGGAACCCTATCTCGATCAGTACTTCTCTTTTGACCTTGCATCTGAATTAGTTGCCGCAGGTTTTGAGGCTCCAATGAGCATCGCTAATACGCCACGTCACCGCACTGTGATTGCTAAAGCAGCTTAAAGTGCTTTGCACCCAAACCAAACCAGAACAAATTTTTAAAAAGTGTTGCAAAGCAACACTTTTTAAAAATTTGTTCTGGTTCATTTTCCATGTAAGAAAGATGGCAGTATTGATTGGGCAAAAGCAACTGAAGTCTGCATTGTATTTATGGGCGATTAGCATGACTGAACAAGATCTTTTCTTTACTCAAGAATGGGGAGAAAGGGATACTATTACGGATGCGAAGAACGTAATTGGACGCAATCACAACTAGCTAAGTGGGCTATACCGAAAAGCACGTTGTTTATATCATTATTTTCTGTAACCAAAGATTCGTGGTGTCTAAATGAGTAAACTGGTTTAAGTAACGTTTAACTCGAATTTGGGGATATAGACTGAATGGTTGATTTAGTAAAAAGTCTGACTGAGGTTATCGATCAATTAAAAATGCGATCGCGTTTATCTATACTCGACAATTGGCAAATAGAAAATGAACAGGGTTCTTGGGAGACTTTGCCAACTGTAAATTCTAAGCAAAATAAGCCGATGGTAGCCTTTTTGCAATGTGAGCAAAACATTCATCTAAGGCAAGCTTGGCAAGTTCCAAACAGCTATGCAGGATTATCGATAATCGGCTCTACCATTCGGCTAAATTTAATATGGTGGGTGGATATTTGCGAGGTGTGGATTAATGGCAATAAAGTCCAAGAAGGAGATTTATTTGATCAGAAATGTCGGATTTTATTAACTAATGATGCGGAACCTCATGAAGAATTTATCCTAGAAATCAAGCTGAATAGTCCTAAACACGACATAGGTGCATTACAACTTTCAGAATTAATCTTTGAATATTTGCGCCAACCATGCGATCCTGATCAGTTAGCGATCGAATTAGAAATTCTCCAGACTTATATTCCAATTTTTACTAGGCATCAAGTTGATTTACAACCTCTTGAAACTGCTGCAAATAGGTTAATTAATCTATTTGCAATGTCGGCATCGATTACAAGTGAAAGCCTTTTCGAGCAACTAGCGGAAATCCGCAAGCCACTTCTGCAATATAGCGAATTCCTGAAACAGCGTCAGATTTATATGCTAGGAAATTCGCATATTGATGTCGCTTGGTTATGGGCGATCGCAGAAACTAAAGATGCAATGCAACGCACATTCACATCGGCTTTAAATCTACAAGAGCATTACTCAGAATTAATCTTCAATCAAAGTACGGCTGTCTCTTATCAATGGATGGAGCAGGAATATCCTGAATTATTTGCTCGCATTCAATCAGCAGTTACCGATGGGCAATGGGAACTAATCGGCGGTATGTGGGTGGAGCCAGACGGGAATTTGCCGAGTGGAGAGTCTTTGATTAGACAAATTCTCTATGGGCAGGGATATTTTCGAGAGAAATTTAATAGAGAGATCAAAATCGCATGGTTGCCAGACACCTTTGGGTTTCATTGGCAAATGCCGCAGATCCTCTTAAAAAGCGGCTTTGAAGCATTTGTTACGCAAAAACTAATGTGGAATGACACTAACAAATTCCCGCATCAAATTTTTTGGTGGGAAGGTGTTGATGGAAGTCGGATCTTTACTTATTTTAGTAATGAGATTGGTCTGGGACTAGAGCCAGTCGCGATCGCAAAATATCTTGCTACTCAAGAAGAAAAACACGATATCCCTGAGACGGCATGGCTCTATGGAGTTGGTGATCATGGTGGGGGGCCAACTGCGGACATGCTCGATATGGGACGCAAGTGGGCGGATTTCCCAATTTTCTTTGAGATGCAGCCCAGCACATTAGAGGATTTTCTATTAAATCTCAAAGAGAAATTACCCGAAGATTTACCAGTTTGGCAAGATGAACTTTATTTGGAATTTCATCGAGGCACATTTACCTCCAAAGCCGATCAGAAAAGGCAAAATCGCCAAGTTGAAGTTCTAATTGGCAATGCCGAAAAATATAGCGCGATCGCATCTTTAATTACAAATATTCCCTATCCTCAAATTCAATTAGAGAATGCTTGGCAAGGATTATTACTCAATCAATTTCATGATATTCTCACTGGCACATCAATTCCTGAAGTATTTACTGATGCCGATCGCACATGGACTGAGGCAAGAGAAATTTGCGATCGCATTCTCCCCCGTGACATTCAAGAAAACACTAATTTGCAAGCATGGAATTTTCTCAACTGGTCGCGATCGCAGTTAGTCGAAAAGCCAGACGGTTCATTTTGTTGGCTAGCGAATATTCCTAGCTTTGGATTTGCAGAGATGGAATCTGGAGGAATTGTCGAGACAAATGAGCCTTTAAGTATTACTTCTAATAGTGAAAAGTTTTATCTAGAAAATAGATATCTTAAAGTCGAGGTTGAGCTTAAAACAGGTGCGATCGCGCAAATATTTGATAAGCGATCGCTAAGAGCTATCTTGCGATCGCCCAGCACCTTAGAGTTTTTTGAAGACAAGGGACAATATTGGGATGCATGGAATATTAATCCAAATTATGAGAATAAAAGATTGGCATCGACAACGCTTGAATCGGCTGCAATTTCAAGCAATAGTCGACTTCAAGTCTCAGTCCACACCGTCCAAAAGTTCCGTAATTCAACTTTTATTCAAGAGATTCAACTAACAGCTTTTGAGCCATTTATTACAGTTCATAATTGGGTTGATTGGCAAGAGGAATACATCTTAGTCAAGGTAGCCTTTCCTGTAAACTGGCTGTCGCCATTTGTCACTTACGAAATCCCAATGGGAACGATTCAGCGAAGTACTCTAGGCGAAACAGCCGAAGCGAAAGCGAAATGGGAAGTTCCTGCGCAATATTGGGCAGATATAGCGGTTCCTCTAGGCTCAGAGAGCTTGTTCCCGCTGCTGTCGGAAGCAAGCTCTGACGTTGGTTTGAGTGTTCTCAATGACAGTAAGTATGGCTATGACGCAAAAAACGACTGTTTACGTTTAACTTTGCTGCGTAGTCCTAACTGGCCCAGTCCAAATAGTGATCACGGTCATCATGAATTTACCTATCGCTTAGTTCCCCATCAAGGTGATTGGCGAGAAGCAAACATTGTCCAACTGGCTCAAGAGCTAAACAATCCTCTTGTTTTGCAACATTCCCCAATTCCAAAATCACCAATTCCAAACAAGCAACAAAGTTTTTTACAGGTTTCTGCCCCCAATATTATCCTTTCAGCATTTAAGCGATCGCAGGATCAATCAGGCTGGATTATGCGTTTTTATGAAGCTCATGGGCGAACAACTGAGACGGAAATTGAGATTTCACTCGATTTATTGCAAGCAGAGAATGTTTGGGAATGCGATTTGATGGAAAACAAGAATACTCTACTGACCATAGTTAAAGGTGCTTCCAATCACTTACAAGTTATATTTAAGCCCTATGAAATTAAAACTTTCTTCTGGCAACACAAATAAAAAAAGAAATGAATAGCGGCGCGAATCCGCTATTCATTTCTTGGGGCTATAGCTTAAGGAACATTTACTGTTCAAAAAATGTCCAGAGTTATCAAGTTTAACTTCAGCCCTAATAACTTTATGCCATTTTTTTCAGTTCTTATTGACTTACTAAGCGATCGCGATCGGTTCATTCAAGAAATCTATGACGGAATCAAAGTCAATACCAAAATATTCGGCTTGTTAGTTTGCAGCTCTATATTCCTAGCGATTTATGGTGGATTGATTGGTGCTGTTAGTTCTTGGATGCAGGTTTTATCCTCGGCAGCCAAGTTGCCATTTTTGTTCCTGATCACCCTTGCGATTTGCTTGCCTGCGCTCTATTTCTTTAATGTTTACTTCGGTGCAAAAACTCGCCTGAGTCAATATACGGCGATTTTACTTTGTGCTGTGACTATTACGAGTACTTTATTATTTGGTTTCGCGCCAGTCACCCTATTCTTCTTGATTACGACAGATAGCTATTCCTTTTTTCTGCTGTTAAACGTTGCCATATTTACGTTAACAGGAATTATTGGAGTTTACTTTCTCTATCAAGTTTTACTGCCAAAAGTAGAAACTATTGTCTCAGATAAAGGCTTAGTGATAGAAGATACCGCGATTGACAAAAACCGCAAAGTTCGGATATCAATTTTGAAGTTTTGGTTAGGGCTTTATGCTTTTGTTGGTAGTCAGATGGCTTGGACACTCAGACCATTTTTTGGCTCCTTTGGCTCCAAATTTGATTTTTTCCGTCCTCGTGAGGGGAATTTTTATATGGCGGTCTGGAATGCTATTAAGCAATTCTTTATCTCGTAAACCTGAGTTTAGAAATTAACAGTAAAATATAGAACCAATTTTTTGTGGCGAGGTTTAGCCTTGCCACAAAAAATTGGTTCTATATTAAATCGTAGAACTCTTACCCCATTGGAGTTTGGAAAAAATTGAAGCAAAAAATGGATGAACGGCACATTAAGAGATGCCCAAATATTGGGCATGAGAAATCGAAGCACTAATGATTTAGGAGTACTAAGATAGTAGTATTTGCCAG
>JBIKYZ010000253.1:0-6906 GCA_044354985.1 Pseudanabaena sp.
GGGTAGAAAGGTTATGGATGGTTTCAAAGAAAATCTACCTATTGTTTTTGATGAATATCTTCCTAAATGGAACTATAGAGCCATTCCTCAAAATGCATAAGTTATTTATTTTTCATTCCTAACCAATGAATCATTCCCTGTAGCAGTTACGCCTACAAGAACAATCTTGTTTTTGAAAGTATCTAGAGGAATACGCTCTTCAATCACATCAACAAAAGAATATTGGCGCATTTGTGAGGAGCGATATGTCCAATTTATGCCAAATTCTAAATCTGGGTTTGGCATTGATACATTTCCCCAAACTAGGTTATAGGCTTGTATGGTCGCCATTGCTAGCGAGGGGACATCATCTTTGTATAACTCTGTCGAGCGGACGATCCCGTCACTGCTTTTCGGTTCAAGGATATGTCCTATCCCGATCGCTTCTTCTGCTAGTCGTGGAACTGGCAGTAATTTTTTGCCCTGTGCGTCCCAAGCTTGAGATAAAACAACATGTCTATTGTCAGACATTACTTTGGCTAGTAATACATCAGCAGAACTAGGCTCTGACCAAATTAAGTTAATGGCAACAGTACTCGCATTAGCGTTTGTGAGTTTGTGGAGTAATGGTACATAGCGATCGCGTGTCCATGGAAAGCGTCCTAATTTCTCGATACTGGCATCATCGATCGCAATAATTACTAGACGTTCATCCCAATTGCGATCAAATCGCCAGTTGGTAAATCGATTATAGACAAAGTATTCAAGGGGTTGAAACGCGCCCAAGTTGAATAAAATGGCGGAAATTACCGTTGAGACTGTCCAAGGAATAGATTTTTTTATTATTCGTTTAGAAAATAACCAGTTCATAGATACGTTGTTTGCCCAAAGGGTTGGAGACGATGACTTTAATCTCAGCTCTATATATTGAATTGGTTGTTAATTCAGCCCTAAATTGACCATTTCGATCAACACTTTGCTCAACTCCATCAATTGATACTGTGTTTGCAAAATCTACCTTTCCAATTAGGATCACTTTGCGATCGCCTTCTTCAAATTGCTTGAGAACTTGGTACTCCAGATCATTATTGTCCTGAATAGGAACTGGCTGAGAAGGTGGTTCTCCTAATATAGTCTGATTTTGGAATCCTTTATCCACTAAAACCTCTGAGTTTTGAGCTTCAGTCATAACTGCACCATCAAAGGTAGAAAGGATCGTGCGACCATCATCTTTCACATTTAATACATATTCTGTGCCTCTAACTCCCGTAACGACAGCAGGAGTATGAATATTAAATCGTGAACTAGGATTAGAGAATCGTCTAATTTGCAAGCGTACTTGTCCTTTGGGTACTTTCAAGATCGTAATTCTTCCATCATCGCTAGTAATTTGCAGCTTATCGATGCGAACTACTGTTTTCTCGCTTACATTGACAAAGCCTATGCCTGTATCAACACTTAATACTGCTGTGGATTTTCCATCTGTGGCGATTTCATCACCAATTGTTGAAAGGCGATCGCCTTTACGCGCAGGACGATTAGTATTTTGGTTACGAAAAAAAACTTTGCCTCTAACTTGTTCTACTTGCAAATATCGGCTTGTTTTTACTTGTAGTTGAGATTGGGCATCACTAAGGTCAACATTCCCCGATAGCACCAAAATGAAAGCTGCACTACCATAGCTAAGAATGCCAAAAAACTTTTTATTCCATAAGTTTTGGCAAGAGATATTGTTGATCATTTGTAAATGCAAAGAATTAAATGTAGCGATGAAGTGTAAAACTGAGAATCCTAGATCAAATATACCAACTACTGGATAAGTTTGTGGCATTTTAATCAACATATAGCAATCCCAAAGATCGTTACTCCCTTCCCAGTGAATAATTAGGTGTGCGCAGCTTTGCGGCGCACACCTAATTATTTAGTTTCCAGTAAGGATTAGGCTCTCATACCCACTTAAAAATCCGCAACTCATTTAGGTTTTTACAGTAATTCCAAATAATTTATAACAATTTAATTCCTAAAATTTCTTAAAAACAAGCCTTTATACCAATTCATGAAATTATGTCAACACTTTTACGAATCAAAAACTAAATTCGGTAAGGGTTTTAAAATCAAGAAATGGCGTAGCCATTTCTTGATTTGGTATTTTAGTCTAGATACTCTCTCGCATCTCATTTACAACGCTCTGCGCTCAAATCCAAACCAAGATAAATTGTGAAAGCGTTGTGAAGCAACGCTTTCACAATTTATCTTATGGCTCGTTTTCGGCAATAGCCGTAGGGTCGCTAGATGGATTCCAAAATTAGTCTTTATACCAATTCACGAAAGTGTGGCAACACTTTTGTGAATTAAACCCCAAACCCTGTAAGGGTTTTAAAAACACAAAATGGCTACGCCATTTTGTGTTTTGGTATTACTTGCGTATAAGGTTCTATGATGATTCTGATTTGTGGTAAGCACAGCCTAGAAGATGATAATCATGTCGTTTGAAAAATTGCTTCGATCGCAGCAACATCAAGAGGACGGAATAGAAAGAACCCCTGACCATCACCTTCTTCACTAAGTAAATCTTGCAAATAATTTAACTGGGCTAAGTTTTCAATCCCTTCTGCGACAATGTGCGCCTTGACACTATGCGCCAAGGATATAATCGCCTGAAGAATTTCCATTCCATTTGAATTTTTATGGATATTGTTGACAAAGGAACGATCAATTTTTAAACCATCGAAAGGAAACTCATGTAAATAGGCAAGCGATGAATAGCCTGTACCGAAATCATCAATATAAATCTTAATCCCTGCTTGCCGCATCTGACTGAGGATGCTTACTGCAAAATCAGGATTTTCCATGATCGAGCTTTCCGTCAATTCGATTTTGAGATACTCAGATGATAGGTGTGTCTCTTGGAGAATACTAAGGCATTTTTCTAGCACATCATCCTGAGCCAATTGTTTGGGAGATAGATTGACACTAATTGTAATATCTTTAGCTCTAGGGAAGCGTTGTTGCCATGATTTTACCTGTAAGCAAGCATTCCGCATAATCCAATCACCAATAGGAATGATTAGTCCTGTCTCTTCGGCTAAAGGTATAAATTGGATCGGTGATATTAATCCGCGTTCAGGATGTTTCCATCTAATTAATGCTTCTAAACCAACTATCTCCATATCACTAAGAGATAGAATTGGTTGATAGTAGATCAGAAATTCTTGTTCATCTTGATTACTAGAATCTTGACAGAGAGAGACAGCTTTACGGAGATCCTTTTCGAGCTTTAAGCGTTTGAGCACACGTTCTCGCATAGAAATATCGAAAACCTTATTGCATGAGTTACCCAGCTTTTTCGCATAAAACATGGCTGTATCAGCATCTCTGAGGAGAATCTCGGCAGAAATCATCTCAGGAGAATCAGGCTCGTCAATGCTATTAATCTGATGAAACTTGATGCCAATATTAGCCTCAATCTTAATCTCATGGTCATTGATCGTAAAAGGATTTTGCAATTTGATTTGAATGTGATCGGCTATAGCGATCGCCTCTTGTTGATCGCTAAGGTTTTCTAATAGGATGACAAACTCAGCACCGCCAAAACGAGCAATTGATGCGTTAGGAGGGATAGAACTGCTCAAACATTCGCTGACTGCAATTAGTAGCAGATTGCCAACTGGATGACCAAAGGTATCGTTAATAGTTTTAAATCGATCTAAATTAATCCAAAAAATAGCTAGAAGATTTTGGCGTTCGCCGATTTGAGAGGTTGCACTTTGAGGATGAAGCAGGCTTTGCAAACTAGTTTCGATCAGGGCGCGATTATACAATCCTGTTAAATGATCATGGGTAGATTCGTATTGAAGTTGAGAATCAGCAATCTTTAGCGATCGCTGCATTTGCCAACGCTCCTGCAAAGCGATCGCAAAACCTGTTAACAGAAACATCAAAATGGGAGTAGCTACCTCAATTAAGTAGTTAGCTTTAAAAGCTATAAAAGCGACGACTAGCCATAGCCCAGATAGAACAAAACCACTTATACTTCCAGTCCATAAATTTTGTCTAGGTAAGATTAAGCCAATAAACAGACTCCCTAATAGAGCAATGCTCCAAATATCGATGGATTTAGCAACTGTAAAAGAATTTTTTTGCAGAAGATTTTGCAAAACCATTGCATGTAAATGGACTCCACTCGCTGGAGGATTTCGATCAAGAGGAGTTACTAAATCATCTATTCCTGAAGCTGTTACTCCAACTAAGACAATTTTGTTTCGGAAGGTTGAAGCAGGAATTTTGCCATCAATGACATCACTAAATGAGACTTGCGGTATATCCTTAACTCTCTTTGTCCAATTAATAGTTAATGTTTGATCTAGATCTGGCAATAAAGTATTGGAAGCGGTTATCAAGTCATAGGCTTGCAATATAGACACAGCAAAAGTCGGGATATTTCTGATTTGCAAATCAACTTGACGCACAACTCCATCAACATCTTCACGCTTAAGAATATGTCCAACTGCCACACCAACGTTATTGATAGGTGCGATCGGTAGTAGTGGTTGTCCAGACTTATCCCAAGCCATAGCCAGAACGACTTTCTGATATCTAGAAATTGCGGCGGCTAATTGCTGATCAGCTGGGGTCGATTCAGACCATAAGATATCAAAGCCCACAATACTGGCTTCAGTTAGCTCAAGTTTTTGGATAAGCTGCACATATAGATTACGAGTCCATGGAAATCTGCCAATTTTACTAAGGCTATTATCATCAATGGCAATAATTATGACGCGCTCATCCCAAGGTCTATCGCCTCGCCAGCTAGTAAAACTGTTGTATGCGCAAAATTCAATTGTTTGTAAAAACCCTAGGTAAACCATGGGAATTATGACAATTATGGCAAATATCGTGGGTAATGCTCGACAGACCAAACTAACTAAACGCGATCGCCAGCGTTTAGTTTGGTAATTTGTTAATAATTTAGGAAATAATCGAGAAATAAACTCAGAGAATGGGGATCTCATAGACTTGTATCTTTCCCGTAGGAGTTTCCACTGTTACTTTAACTTTTAGGCTTGAAGTTGCAGGAAATTTTAGGGAAAACTCTCCATTGCCATCTAAAGATTGTTCCAATTCATCTACCTTAACGGTATTAGAAGGACTAGTGTAACCCGACACAACTATAGAACGGCTTAAACCTGATACTTGTCTATTAATTATATATCTCAAACTTGCGTCATCGGTAAAAGGAATAGGTATCGAAGGCGGTTCACCAACAACTGTGATGTTTTGAAATCCAGCATCAACTATTTCAGTATGATTTTGAGCAGTCGTCGCCACACTCCCCTCAATTGTGGTAATCAACATATTCCCATTTGGCTTGACGAATGCAATATATTGTGTGCCTCGAACCCCACTAATACCAGCAGGAGTTTGGATATTAATCTGAGATCCTCGATGGGTAAATTTACGAATCTGTAGTCTTACCTTTCCTCGTGGGACAAATAAATTGGTAATTCGCCCATTGTCTGAGGCTATCCGAAAAGAACGAATTTGGATAGTTGTGTTTTCGGCAATATAGATTGAGCCTACGGCTGTGTCTACGGTCAAAATTGCCGAGCCGTTTGCTCCCGTAGAAATTTCATCACTAGTAGTTTGTAAAAGATCACCTACTCTTGCAGGACGGTTATCATAATTATAAAAATTACGATATGTGACATTTCCTGTCACTTCTTCAACTTTTAACCATTGATCAGTCCGAATCTGAATATCTTTTTGAGCCTCAACCTTTTGATAATCTTGAGATAATAAAGAAATCCCAGATATATCGATAATGAAAATCAGAAAAGCAAAAAAAAATATGTTTGAATTTACATGTTTTTTAGAAAAAAGTTGAGAAATAAATTCAGAGAATCGGAATCTCATAGATTTGTATTTTCCCCAACGAAGTTTCCACTGTTATTTTTACTTTTAAATTTGAAGTAGCAGGCAATTGTAGGGAAAACCTTCCACTACTATCTAAAGACTGTTCCAACCCATCTACCTTAACAGTATTAAAAGGATCAGTGTAACCAGATAAAACAATAGAACGTCCTGAACCTGATGTTTTTTTGTTAATTACATAGTTCAAACTTGCATCGTTGCGAATTGGTACTGCATTTGATGGCGGTTTACCAACAACCGTCAAATTTTGAAATCCCCCTTTAACTATTTTTGTCTGATTTTGAGCAGATGTTGCCACGCTTCCCTGAAATGTTGTTAGGAGCATATTGCCGTTTGGTTTAACATGCACAATATAATTAGTACCCCTTACTCCACTTATGCCAGCGGGAGTTTGAATATTGAGTTGAGAACCACGGTTCGTAAATTTACGAATCTGTAGTCTTGCCTTACCACGAGGCACAAACAAATTGGTGATTCGCCCATTGTCTGAGGCTATCCGAAAAGAACGTATCTGGACAGTTGTATTTTCTGTCACATAGATTGAACCAACGCCCGTATCTACGCTCAAGATCGCCGTGCTATTTGCACCTGTAGAAATTTCATCACTTGCCGCTTGTAAGCGATCGCCTACTCTTGCTGGTCGATTCGTATAATTGTACAAATTTCGATATGAGACATTGCCCGACATTTGTTCGACTTTTAACCATTGGTCAGTCCGAACCTGAATAGCTCTTTGAGCTTCAATTGTTTGCTGATCTTGAGGTAGTAAGACTGTTCCTGAGACATTAATTAGAAGCCCTAAACAAGTAATAGAAATTAGATTTAGGCTTTTTCGTGTTTGAAGCATTTTGAATGCGGGTTGCTAGAAATTTGGTAATTGCTCAACGCAGGAAAATTGACAAAAAGGGAAAAGCTGATAAATTAAAGAAATGAAAGAACTACCCAACCTAAAAGAACTAACAGACGAGGCAAAAGAAGCCTTGATAGTCAAGTTAT
>JBIKYZ010000254.1:0-6880 GCA_044354985.1 Pseudanabaena sp.
AGATGTTTATGTAAATTTTCTCGGAATAGGTTAATCTCTTTCATAGGGGTTTTATTTGTGATGTGGTTATCTTTTATAAAACCCCTTCCTGCCTACTTTTGCAACTTTTTGTCCTGTACTAAGAGAATACAAACATCAAATATCTTTCAAAACTTATGCTTGAGCAGCCAAATTTATCACTAAATGGTAGCAAAAACTATTCATTTTCATGGGCTTTTGTTTCGCTATTATTAGGAGTTTTTGTTTTATCCTTTGCGGCAATTTTTACTCGACTGAGCGAAGATGAACTTGGACCAGCAGCAACTTGTTTTAATCGTTATTACATAGCTACAATTGTTTTGGCTCTGTGGGAAGGAACTCAATATGGGATGAATAATTCATCTAACCCGAATAAATCCATTCAGTTGAAAGATTGGGGAATTTTTCTTTTGTCATCAATCTTAGGAACGGCTGCTATTTTTCTTTGGGCTTTGTCATTAACTCAAACCAGCGTTGCTAATTCTAATTTACTCCATAATTTCACCCCTATCTTTGCAGTGTTAGGTGGATGGCTGTTCTTTGGTAAACGTTTTGATTATAAGTTTGTATTGGGAATGACGTTAGCAATCATTGGGGTAGCTATCATCAGTTTTGGAGATTTTCAAGAAGCAGTTAACTCCCTTTATGGTGATTCTTTAGCCCTTCTATCTGCTGTTTTTTATGCTCTCAATTATCTGGTTCGAGAAAATCTTCGTTCCAAATTCTCAGCGTCCACTATATTACTGTGGACTTGTTTATTGAGTGGATGCTTTACTTTCTTAATTACATTAACTACTGAAACGCAATTATTTCCAACCTCTTGGCAAACTTGGCTCGCAGTTATTTCCCTAGGCGTTCTGTGTCAAATTATAGGACAGGGACTACTAATTCATAATCTTAAGCAATTTTCTTCAGGTTTTGTGACGCTTTTAATGCTCATTGAACCTTTGCTAACAGCTTTATTTGCTTGGGTAATTTTTGCAGAAAAATTGAGTCCTCTTAATTGGATAGCATTCTTTCTCATTTTAATAGGTATATATCTAGCAAAATTAAGCATTGGTTCAGTAAAGCTGACAGAGGAAACCCATCTGACTATTCAGGAGACTGAATAAAAGTGCGATCGCCGATGGGTTTGGTACTGAAGCATGGAGTCAGATGCCCACTCTGTCAGACTTCTTGGATTATTTTCTGCATAAGGGAAAATCGGAGATTGCTGCCGATGTGGCAAGCAGCGAACAGATTGATCAGGCTACCAATCAAATCACGATTCAACTAATGCCACCAATTATTCAAGATCTAGGCATAAAACTTGACTCAGCCTGTATAAAAAAACTTGAGTGCAAATAAATAAAGATAGTAACGATTTAAGACCCTACCCTATATAAAATCCACTTTTCTCGAAAGCCCCAACTATATCTGGATAATCAAAAACGCCATTTCGCTTCAAAATAGTTAATGTTGGTTTGATAGCGAGTTGCATTCTTTGTGATTCTTTGGT
Organism: Pseudanabaena sp.; assembly: GCA_044354985.1. GTDB lineage: Bacteria > Cyanobacteriota > Cyanobacteriia > Pseudanabaenales > Pseudanabaenaceae > Pseudanabaena. The sequence continues at coordinate 1,517 of JBIKYZ010000254.1, forward strand.
TTCAGAATAAGCTTCGCTTAAAACAGAGATTATTTCATCTGAACCGAGATTGATTACTCTCAGATAAGTTTTAATTATCTCAAGATCTTGCTTAAGATAGATAAAAATTAAGTCAGGCAAAATAGAACCTATCTTAATTCGATCATAAAGTGAAAGATCATGCCAAAGGAACTGTAACAAACTCTCAAAATATATACTATGACTTCTCTCATCCTGAGCATGATCTCTGGCTAGATCTCGTACAGCTTTCACAACTTGGTGATTTTTTGGGATTCTTGAGAGATTACCAGTAATTGCTGTTTCAGTAATAATTACGAAAAAAACTTTTAATAATTTTTTTATCTCAGAGCTAGTAACATCTTGCAACTTATTTAAGTCTTCCAAAAAAGCTGGATTCCCTAGTTTAATAGGGCAAATCCCTGTTGCTATTTGGACTTTCTGTTTCATTTCGGCAGAACGTAAAGCATGAAAACTTTCATCAACACAAATCCTATAAGCATCTAGTTTTGCTTCATAGGGTAAATCAATTCCTATCTCCCCTCTAGCTATTTGGAAGCTAACTGGGTTAACAACTGTACTTTCTAAAACTTCTGTAAAGTCTAAATAAGCATACAAACTATGAACCAAGATTTCCTTAAAGAATATCCTATCTTTATCTAGGCATATTTCGTGAGAAACTAATGGGACAAGTTCAGGAGGGAAAAAATATTCTTCTTCAGAGAAAGTTAGCTCAGATGTATCGCTTTTGATTTCAACAGTGGTGTTATCATGCCAATTTTTTAGCCCACTTACATAAGAGATTTTAGGAAAACCTTGGCTCTTCATAATGACTTAAAACCTCATATTTTACTCTACTTCGACTTTGATAAAAGAATCAATTTCGGACAAAATCTCCTCTAAATCTTCATCTTTAGTACAACTAGCTACTACATAACCAATCGCAAATTGCCCAAGACCATCTGAAGGTAGCACCAATGTATCATTGATCTCTTTCAGTTGAATAAAGTTTTTCGTCTTGGGATGATTTCTCACTTTTTCAAAGCCTTCTAGATAAACAATTTTACCAAGAGATTTAGGTATGAAAGCTCTCAAACCAGCTTGGAAAGGAGTATCATTTATAAAGTTTTTCTTCTTAAATGGATTACTTCCTTGCACTACCTGTAGTATTAAATCGTAGGGGTAAACACTATTGGTAGATAAAGGAATCAGATGAGAGTTTATGGCTTCTCCGCCTAAACGTCCTCCTATTTCCAATATCTTAGGAATTCCATTGTTATTAACAATAAAATCAATATGAAATCCACACCAATTTATACCTAATAACTTAACTGCTGACTCAGCTAAATCGACAACTTGATTTTTAGTTGAGGCTGAGAGCTTAGAAGGAACTATATTTTGATACTGAAATGGAATTGATTTGTCGATTTTTTTGTCAGCAATTGCAAGAATATAAACTTCACCGTTTGCTACCATACCTGCAACTGAATGCTCTGTTCCATCCAGATACTCTTCTAATAAAAATTTGTCTCTGAAGTAAGAATATATTTCATCTCGACTGGGGCTACAGTATTCAATAAAATCAGTGAAAATCAGATCTGCTTCTTTTAGAGAGTCTATTTTGAATATTCCGCGCCCAAAAGAGGCTCCAGCAGGTTTTAAAAGACAGGGAACGCCTATGTCAGATAAGGCTTCTTGAAAATCCTGATGGTTTGCAATAGCTGCATACTTTGGATTAACAAAATTTAATTGTTCTAAAATCTTTCTAGTATTAACTTTGTTTCTCGCATTTTGAGAAGATTCTCTACTACTACAAGGTAACTCTAGCTCATTGCCAATAATAGCTGCAAGCTCAACTACATTATCTCCCCAAGCGACTACCCCTTTAATATTCAGATTATTTGAAATAATATACTCAATTATAGTTTGTTTAGCATTAGCATAGTCACCCAGCGCAGTCTCAATGATGTGAGGAATCTTATAAATTTCATACTGATTTGCGGATGAAGTTGCAATAACAACTTCTAGACCAGCTTTTCTGGCTGCCCCAATTTCTGCCTCCCTTTCAAGAGGAAAAGATCGAGTATCCAAGTATAGAATTTGTTCTTTTGGCTCATTACTCATAGGTTACTCATGCATCAAATGCGGTTTCAGTATTATATCTTTAGAGAACACAATGCCCTCATTACACAGTACTTTAATTGTTAGTGTCTTTATTTATTCGCGCTCGACAAAAGCTCAAAAACTGAGTGACTCTGCATAAAGGTTTCAAACGGTCAAAATTTGGAGCGCGAATAATTCATGACACTAACTTAATTGCTATTCTTTAACAGCATATAGCATACGTTCACGGTTAATTTGATCTTGATTCCATTTGTCTGGGTTGATTAGACATTCGTAGCTTTCTCCCGTTAATGGAATTAGTGATGAATAATTGCTATCCCTGAATTTATCCATCTCAAACAACTGAAATCCTGATTCTAGCAAAATTTGAACGATCTCCTGATGGGAATAGTCAACTAGCAAGTGTGATGCATGAATCTCAATAAACAAGTATTTAATGGAATTCTTAAGTGCATCCCTCATGCCATATAAAACTTTGCCTTCCGCACCATGAACATCGATCTTAACAATTTCAGGGTTAATATTTTCTTTTGCATTCAGTTCGTCAAAAGTGATTGCTTTAACCACCTCAATATCATCCCCTTCCTTAACTTTCATGGTTCTATTGTGAAAAGGGATCTCTTGAGTTACATCTGAAAGTGCGTAATCAAATACTCTTGAGTTGATGCCATTTAATTCAATGTTTTTATGCAAAACAGCTAAATGCTTTGCACCTGGCTCAAATGAGTAAATCCTTGTAGTTGAGTTAAGTTTTCCAACATAAATTGTGTAGTACCCATAGTGCGCCCCTATGTCAAGAAAAGATCTATCATTTTCTTCTAGAAGTTGGCTTAAACGGGTAGTTACGGAACCTTCGTACTCTAAACCATCTGTAGTCTCTTTAGAAACACTTTGATCAGGATCAAATAGGCTAAATTGTACGCCATCTATAGAATAACTATCAATTCTACTGTTCTCTGTAATATTTGCCATTTCTGAGTTACCTCCCTTTTGTAGCAACTATTGTAACAAAATTACACCACTTCATTATAACCTCAACATGACTAAATCCAGCACTTTTCAGTAGCTTTATATTGCTGTCTAAAGATAATGGATCTAATATTCCTCTTAAACTTTTAGCTTTTTCGATGATCATAGAACTAGTTAAACCTTGTCTTTCCTTGTAATCCCAATGAAGTTCCAGCCAAATGTCCTCGAAAAAAGAACTTTCGGCTCTTACCTTTTCAGAAAGAATAAATGCACCTCCATCTAGCAAATCATCATAGATTCTTTGAAATAATTTCTTTCTTTTACCTAGATACAAAAACTGGATAGTGTATATACTTATGATAAGACTGGCAGAATTGAAGTTAGCAATATCTGTTACATCATGATTTAGAAAACTTATGTTAGGAGACGTAGCACACTTTTTCATAGCTTCTGCTACCATTGGTTTACTAGATTCAATTCCAATTAACTGCACAAAGCTTTTGTCTTCGTGCTTTTTTGCAAGGAGTGTAAGAGTTTCCCCTGTTGCAGCCCCTATATCGTATACAATACTTCCGTCTCTAATAAACCATTCGCTAATGTCAACTACAGTTCTTTGTAATTCGTTATATAGAGGGATACTTTTGACTACATGAGAGTCAAAATTTTGAGCTACTTGATCATCAAATTTCCAATTCCCTACTAATGTCGAGATTGAGTCACCTACAGATAGTTTACTACTCAATAATCCATTGCTCGTTTCATTAATTGTGTCAGACATAGTTAGTTATCACAGGTAAAGTTTTTACAGAAAATAGTCTTACATTTGGTAGCTTTAAAATCTATAGGATTTTGTCAGATGTTAAATCAACAGTTTTATGAGCTTTCTGCGAACGTAAACGTTGCGTCTGCACCTCCGCTCTAAAAGCATTTTCGTCAACTTTAAACCCATACTCATGCACAATTTCCTGTGTCATTTCTATAGGGAAACCATAGGTATCATATAAAGTGAAGGCATCTTTACCGCTAACTGAGACTTCATTATTCTCTTTTAAACGCTCTAAAATTTACTCTAGAAGCTTTTCGCCTAGGAGAAAAAGTACCGAAAAATTTCAAGTCTACGAGATGTAGACTCAATTTAACTAAACCTATTTCTTATCCCCATAGTATATGTAGTTCAATTAATCGAATTTGTCAAGAGAGTTGAAAATTTATTCGGATTTTGGAGCTAAGTCGAACATCAAACACAATTATTGGAGGCTTGATATGAATGAGTATTTCTGCGGGTGTGGCTCAGTGGTAGAGCATCTCCTTGCCAAGGAGAATGTCGTGGGTTCGAATCCCATCACCCGCTTTGAATTTAAATAAATTTTTCGGTGAGCAAAGCCCACCTAAAAATTTCGACTCTTAGCTATTTGTTTGAGCAGTTTCTTGAGTATTTTCCTGTTTCTTGTCGGGCTTAGCCTGTTGAACTTGCTTCAAATGAATTTGGTTAACTTGATTCATAAAACTTTCAACGGATTGTAAAACTTTTTGCTTCTGTAACTGTGGATCGTCACCTAAGTCATAGAAACGATAATCAGCACTGACCCCCAAAATAAATTTTTCCTGCTCAGCCTCCAACAACTCTACGGCTGTATTTGCGGATACCCAAGTTTCTTGAAGCGGAAATGACGTGGATATACTGGTAACGATCGCGGCGATCGCAGGGAAGATAACTGGTAGCCACTTAATTGCAGGAATAGAGACATCAACCTTATCCAACAAAACCAAAATGGGTGTTAAGCTCGAAAGCACAATCGTAGAAATTTGAAAAACATAGTAAAAATTTCTGGAATTTTGACGAGTCTTTTTATAGTCATCAACCAATTCCTGAGAATACTGAATAGCTCTGGAGCGGATCAGATTGATCGCATCAACATCATCGCCGCCAGTAGAATTAGTGAGATAAGTATAAAGCTCGGCCTTTTTCTGGTTTTCCAATTGTTTCGCTCTCTGATTAAAATTGTTCAGGGATTTTCGATTTAAAATCAGCAAAAGAAGGAGAGAGACCAATCCAAACGCTGCATAGATAACTGTTTTCTGATCTTCTACTGTTAATGTAAGTGCAACAGCAGCAAAAATGCCAATAACGATTAAAGACTCAAATACCTTAGTACAGGACAAAAAGTTGCAAAAGTAGGCAGGAAGGGGTTTTATAAAAGATAACCACATCGCAAATAAAACCCCTATGAAAGAGATTAACCTATTCCGAGAAAATTTACATAAACATCTGCA
>JBIKYZ010000255.1:0-6868 GCA_044354985.1 Pseudanabaena sp.
AACTTAATTCTAAGCTCAATCACTTCGCTCTCAAATCCAAATTATATATCAAGGCTTTGCAGCAATCTCACTTGGAATGGCAGTCTCTGAAACCTTTTTAGGCTTCTGCGTAACATGAGTTAAACAAATTGCTGAACAAGTTCTGGATGTACTGATCTATCTCCATGAACTCAAACCACCTGTGATCCATCGTGATATTAAGCCACAAAATGTTATCCTTCAGCCCAATCGCAAAATTGCGTTGGTAGATTTTGGGGCAGTTCAAGATACCTATCGCAGTACACAGGTGGGTGGCAGTACAGTCGTTGGGACATACGGCTATATGCCACCCGAACAATTTCGGGGTAAGGCTGTTCCTGCTACTGACCTATATGCGCTTGGTGCGACGATTTTATTTTTATTAACAGGGCGATCGCCTTCGGATTTACCTGAAATCAAGCTCAAGATCAGTTTTCGTGACTCCGTTAGCATTTCATCGCATTTTGCCGATTGGCTGGAAAAAATGATTGAACCTGCGATCGAAGACCGATTCAGTAGCGCACAGCAAGCCCTTCAAGCCTTGCAAAATCCCATCTTGCCATCACTCGAAAGTCGAATTAGTGACCTTGAAATTAGTCGTTTACTTAACCCAAATAGCGATCGCCTCAACCATAAATATCAATATCCCAAACCTTTGGGAAGTCGCATTGAATTAAAAAATACTGATAGTGTTTTAAAAGTTGAGATTCCACCTACGGGGCTGCGTGGTGATGGCGCAAGCATTCTATCATTTGCAATTTTTTGGAATGGTTTTTTGATTGTCTGGACATCATTGGCTCTGAGGGCAGGACTTTTTGCTCTTTTCTCAATTCCCTTTTGGATTATCGGTATTGGCATGGCGTATGCGGGCTTATCGATTGTCTTTGGCAAAGTTTGTTTAGTAATTAGCGATCGCACCTTTAGTGTTGATTGGGAGGTTTTAGGAATTAAGCGCCATGTCCAAGGCAAAACTCAAGATTTGCGACAAGTTGAACTCAAGAGTTCTTATGAAGTAAATAATCAGCCTGTAATGGAGTTACGTTTAAATCAAGGCATTTATGTCCATAAATTTGGATTAGGGTTAAGCCGTCCTGAGAAGGAATGGTTAATGCAAGAAATTAATGATTTTCTAGAAACATGGCGATCGCGCCATTAAAGCGAAGACAATAAATGCTTTGCTTTGTAAGAGCTTAATTCTTTGAATATTGGAAATTTAGGGGCTTATACCAAATTAAGAAATGGCGTAGCTATTTCTTAATTTAAAAACCCTTACAGGGTTTGTTCTTTTATTCATAAAAGTGTTGTCACACTTTCGTGAATTGGTATTATATAAAATAATCAAACCCAAAAATATAGCGACGGGCTACGCCCGTCGCTATATTTTTGGGTTTTACATAGATTTTTTTCTTTGGAATTCCCTTAGACCAAAATCAAATTAGCTATTAGTTTCTCGTTTTCAGATAAAGAATCTTTAGGGAACTTGTCTAAGTAGCAACTACAAGCAGCCCATTTCCCCTGCACTGTGACTGACAACACATGACAGTATCCACCTTGTCTACCTTTTGGATCATAACTTTTACAGAACCGACAATTCATAAACACTCCATATCCAAAACCGAGTTTATGTTCGCCTAAATTACAGTAAACTTTTGTGATTAATCTTCTTGTTTATTGTGATCGCGATCACTATTGAGCTTAAGCACATACTTACAGCAGTTTTCGATCAAACGAACACAAGAAAGTTTTTGAAAGTACTGCTTTGTAATGCTTTCTTTTTTTTGTTTGGGTTTGAGCACAAAGTGCTATAAAGCCAAAAGAGTATCATCAAATCTTAACTAAGCAAACACTACTAGCAAGAACATGCCAGATTCCCCAAAGCCACTTACAACTCTTGAGCGCTATTTTATTTTTGTCGATCGCATAATTATTAATATCGAAAATGGAAAACTGCTATCAAAAGAGCATGTCTATCGCATTCTCAGTGAGAGTTTAGAATCTGGAACAGGGGAAATATTTGAACGGGCTTTAGAAGAACAGGCTAATTTACTTCAAGCAAACTTTGCTGCTCAAACTGATGAAGTGAAACAGGCAAAAGCAAATCAAAAACTTCGTGCTATGAAGATTCTCAAAGATGCTTGGGAACAATGGCAAAATAATTATCAAGTTCAAGACACCTGTAGTAGAGGTTTAGAGACAATCCTTAATGCCGATCCTCTAGAACGTCTGTTGACTTTAATCCAAGTTCTTGATCCAAATCATACGCCAGTTTTTGAGCGTCAACATATTCAACTGCTCTCGCAATTGTTGCAGAAGTCAGCCGATACTCTAACCGAAGACTCTGAGGCATTTACATTACGTCAGTTTGCGATCGGACTTACTCGTGGATTAGCGGCCTTTGATCTATTGGAAGGCTCCCTCGTGAGTTGGCTATATGAATCTCAGAGACAAGTCGGATTTGAACGCTCTAAAGTGACTGGTCCATGGCATAGTTGGGCGCAACAGATTTCTAGTCCTTTGCCCCGCGATCTGTTTGCGGCACAGGCGAGTAACCAATCAGCAGCAGCGATCGCCAAATCACAACTCAGCATCGATATTAGTGCTTGGGTAGAGCTATCAATCTTGTTGCGGTATTTGCAAAATGGCTTGGTGCGCTGGTTCGATCAGCAGCCCTACGATGCCAAAGCAGGGATGCATATGACTGGTGTTACCTTTATTGCTTTTGCAATGATTTGGGGTGAACTTAGCACAGGCTTCCAGAACTCACAACAACTATCAGCAAGCGATCGCCAATCTTTATCGAAAATCTGCTTCCGCATCAGCTTACAAACTTTACGAACTTTTGCCCAACGCGAAAACTTTCCGCTTTATGGTGGTGTCTTTGCCTCTTTTTCGGGAGAAAGTTTCCGCGAAACCATTAACTATCTCGATCAACCTCTCAAAGAAGCAGAGAATACACAGGAGAAGGCGCGAATTCTCACCGTATTAGGCTATTCAAAGGCTTGGATGGGGCATCATAGAGATGCGATCTACCTCCACGCAGAAGCTGTAAAACTTGCCAATGAAGTTGGTGATTTACAATGCGAAATTGCCAATCTTAACCACATCAGTCGCATTCATATCATGCCCACAGATTTCAGTACGAGTGAATCTTATGCTCAGAGAGCATTGATTTTAGCGCGGCAACATGGCGATCGCCAAGGAGAAGCTAATGCTCTGGCTAATTTGGGCTATAGCGAAGTGATGATTGCGCGGCAACAGGAATCAATTACACATGAAGAGTTGGAAACTGCGATCGCTCATTTAGAGCGCGGACAAAAACTATCAGAGAAGATGAATGATTTACAAAATCAAGCGCTTTGTTGGGTGGGATTGGGAACTGCATATATTGCGATCGAGCAGCCAAGTCAAGCACAGATTGCTTTAGAAAAAGGCTTAGCTCTAACCCAACAAATTGGCGATCGCGATTTGCAAGCACTCAGCCATGCTTATCTTGGCGAAACGTTCTATCAACTTAATCAATTAGAATTGGCAGTCTATCACGCTTGTTTGGGAATGTATCTACTAGAGCAACGCTTAGAGAAAGAGCATAGTAAACGATGGAAACAATCGGCGGCTTTAGTTGTAATTTTGCAAGGCAAGTTGGGAGCAGAGAGTTTCTCTAATTTATTACAACAGCAGCGATCGCATTTGATCGCTCTAATTGGGGTGGATGGATTTGACCATTTACCAAATTTGCTTGATCGCTATCGTAAAGGAGATTCTTAAAAGCGAAGAAGCCCTGCACTCAAGTGCAGGGCTAAAAGCTAAAGTCTGCTGAAGCAGACTGAAAAGTACTTCTAATTAGCCCGTTTCAACGGGTTTGAGCTTTTAGCCTGCGCTTGATTGCAGGGCTACTGAATTATTGTCGCTTAATACGATTAATTTCGGCTTGCAACTCGTCAATTTGACGTTTCAGTCTTTCTGCTTCGCTCTCTGACTTTTTCTCTTCTTTGGGAGATTGTGAAACATCAACTGCGCCAGTCGTATCACCGCGCTTATAATTGCCAGATTTAATATTGCGATACTCCTCCGAATCAGCCCATTCACGTATATAGTGAACCCGTTCAACAGGGAATGGATGGCTTAGCATTGAGCCAGCACCAAAACCGTTATAGAGCATAAATTTATAAATTTGATTAAGATTATCTTTGTCCAGTTCTTGATAAGCATCCGATTGGCGGATAAACTCAGGCAAACTCAACTCATGGGCAAAAGCAGAACTTCCACCCGATAGCTTCATCATCGTAGAAAGAACTGTATCAAGCTGATCAGTGACTAACAAAGCTGCGCGATCGCTGGATAATTCTGCTTTGCGTCGCCACTCAAAAAAAGCATAAATCAAACCACTACTAACAATCCCACCTAAGCCAAAAGTCATTTCGCTAATAGTCGAAACAATACTCATTACCCACATTGCCATCTGGATTAATGTGGTGTGTCCACATTTAATATGACCAAGTTCATGAGCAAGTACAGCGCGAATTTCTTCCTCGGTGAGCAAATCCAGCAATCCAGAATTAATCACTATGTAGGGGTGATCTTTGCCAAGTGCATAGCTATTAGCTGCTGGGTTTTGTGAGACAAATAGGACTGGTTCGGGTTGGACATCAAGATCAGCGACACATTCTCGAAAGATACGATGGATCGTCGCATACTGACGATGACTGACCTGAATACTATTGCCGATGTGGTAAATCGTCTGCGGACGCTCATACATAAACTCAACAAATTTTCCCGCCACCAGATCGAAACCGGGGACACTACGGAGAGCTTGTTCGGCTTGGCGATCGAGGGGATGGCGAAAGGCTTCGCTAGAAATTCCTGTATAACGTGGCATAGTTTTTATCCGTTCGTTTATTCTCGCTTTGTTCCATTTTATCTGCAAAAAAGAAATGTGGCGCTAAGCGCCACATTTCTTTTTTTATGAAGGTGCAGGAAATCGTCGCAATAACACGACAACCCACCAAATCATAAATAGGAAAAATGCCCCAAATAAAGCCCAAGGCATAGGTAAACTAAGATTTTGTATCGGGCTAAGATTAGCTATAAATGTTAGATGAAAAATTGCGATCAGTAACAGCATGGTCGCAACCCCAAACCAAGACATATGGGCATCGAAAAAGATTAAGGTTTCTTCTTTGCGAACGCCTGATAGCCAATATTCACGATGGGGCATGTTAATCATAGAAGTCGGTAAGTACTTGATGATTAACGGTAGAGCCAGCGTAAAAGAACTGGTAATTGCCAACGAGACAAAGTAAAGAATAAAGTAGGTCAGCTTTGGGGAATTTCCATTGACCTTGCCTGTCATATCAAAATGTGAACCAACAATATTGGGCAGTAATGGATAGAAGTAAATAGTTTGAGCGATCGCTAAACCAAACAAGAACAGAACGATATACAACGGTAATTTCATCGCTGTATGCTCCTTAAGAATATTCTGCAATTATCTGTGCAAATTAGGGCTAGAGATTGTTTTTTAGATTGTTGTAACAAAAGTCCATCCCTAGGATACTTTTGCCCCACTAGGAGGCTAAAGTATAAGTAGATATTTATATGGAGTTCAATAGCGTGTCATCAACCGATAGCGCCCAGATTTCTGGGCAAGGAATATCAGTATTAGATGAAAATTTAGAGCAACTCAAGACCAGCGATCTGCATGTGGTCGAAACTTGCCCACTATTAGCACCCGTCGAGGTAAAAACAGAATTACCGATTACCCCCGCGATCGCAAAAGTTGTTGCAAATGCTAGAGCCAGAATCAGAAATATTTTGAATGGCAGCGATCGCCGTTTATTAGTAGTCGTTGGTCCTTGCTCAATTCACGATGTCAAAGCAGCCCGTGAGTATGCTGAAAAGTTAGCCCAATTTCGTGATGGCGTAAGTGATGCCCTCGAAATTGTGATGCGAGTCTATTTCGAGAAACCGCGTACCACGGTTGGCTGGAAAGGGCTGATTAATGATCCCCATCTCAACGGTACATTTGATATTAATTACGGTATCCGCATGGCGCGGGGACTATTGCTGGATGTGGCAAAATTGGGCTTGCCTAGTGCTACTGAACTGCTTGATCCGATTGTGCCACAGTATCTTGCTGACCTGATCTCTTGGACAGCGATCGGGGCGCGGACTACTGAGAGCCAAACTCATCGTGAAATGTCCTCTGGCTTATCGATGCCTGTAGGTTTCAAAAATGGCACTGATGGCAGCATTGACGTAGCGATTAATGCACTATTGTCAGCACGTCAACCCCACCGTTTTCTTGGTGTCAATAATGAAGGTATGGCAAGCATTGTCACCACGACAGGCAATCCTGATGGGCATATTGTTTTACGTGGCGGTAAGCAGGGGCCAAATTACGATAGCGTTCATGTAGAGGCGATCTCCAATCGTCTCAGCGATCGCAAACTATTGCCTTACATGATGGTTGATTGCAGTCATGACAATAGCGGACAAGATTACAATCTTCAGCCAACTGTACTGCAAGATATCGCCGAGCAGGTGCGTAATGGCTCTGAACATATTGTTGGCATCATGCTCGAAAGCCATCTCAATCGAGGCAAACAACCTCTGAAAGAATTGTCAAAATTGGAATATGGCAAGAGTATTACTGATGGTTGTATTAACTTTGAGACCACTGTTGATGTTTTGACTGATCTCGCTAATGCAGTGCGATCGGGACGGTTTTAATAACTCATGTTACGCAGAAGCCTAAAAAGGTTTCAGAGACTGCCATTCCAAGTGAGATTGCTGCAAAGCCTTGATATATAATTTGGATTTGAGAGCGAAGTGATTGAGCTTAGAATTAAGT
>JBIKYZ010000256.1:0-6820 GCA_044354985.1 Pseudanabaena sp.
AATGGCGAAAAATCCTACCGTGCGATCGCGGGAGATAAGCAAAGCACGGGCAAAACTGCGGGACAAGCCTTAGACAGCCTAATCACACAACTGGGAGAAGCCGACTTTTTCGGCATGCTAATTATCCAGATTTGTCAGCCTGACTCAAATTTTTTAAAAGAATTGCAATCAAGCGAAAATAGCAAATAAATCTCTGAACAACAAAAGTTATGAATAACGCCACAAAACCATTGGAAGAAATAATTCAAGAATTGCCCCCCAACCTCAAAATCGAGGTAAAAGCATTCGTAGAATCACTTTTAAACAAGTCACAACAACGCCCCAAGCGAAAATTGCGCCAAGACTGGGCAGGAAAACTCAAAGCAGAAACCTATACATCCGTTGACTTACAGCATCTAGCTAACAACTGGAGATCTAGCTAATGTTTCTTTTAGATACGAATATCTGGCTAGAAGAACTATTGGGACAGCGACAAGCTAAAACCGTAGCAAAAATGCTAAATATGCTGGATTTAGTAGAAATATGTATAACAGATTTCAGTTTGCATTCCATAGGGGTTATTTGCGATCGCCTACAACAAAGAGATGTTTTTGTTCAGTTTGTCCAAGATGTCCTCATAGATGGAGAAGTCCTAATAGTTAGTGTCCCACCTAACCAAATGGAAAGATTAGTGGAAGTCATGGACAACTTTAATCTAGATTTCGATGACGCATATCAATACGTTGCTGCTGAGATTGAGAAAGCTGTAATTGTCAGTTTTGATAAAGATTTAGATAGAACTGATCGGGGACGGTGGAAACCAAGTCAAGTAATAGCTAGTAAAAATAATCCGTAAACATGAGTAACGAATCAAACCTAATCTCTAAAGTCTGGAACTTCGCCAACATCCTCCGTGATGACGGCGTGAGCTATGGCGACTACCTCGAACAAATTACATACCTGCTATTTCTGAAAATGGCAGACGAAATGTCCAAACCGCCCTACAGCAAAACCATCAAATTTCCCCGCATCAAAGATTCCGAAAACAACGAAATCGCCAACGGCGAACTCTGTAACTGGGAAACCCTCAACAGCAACAAACGCGGCGCAGAACTCGAAACCTATTACACCCAAATGTTGCGATCGCTTGCCACCGAAAAAGGCACATTAGGGCAGATCTTCACCAAATCCCAAAACAAAATCCAAGACCCATCGAAACTGCTCAAAATTATCGACATGATCGCCAAAGAGCAATGGACAATGGTGGGAACCGATGTCAAGGGCAACATTTACGAAGGACTCCTAGAGAAAAACGCCGAAGACACCAAAAGTGGCGCAGGGCAGTACTTTACCCCCAGAGCCTTAATCAAAGCAATGGTCGCTTGCGTCAATCCGCAACCCAGCAAAACCATCCACGATCCCGCCTGTGGCACAGGTGGATTTTTTCTTGCCGCCTACGACTACATCACCGCCCATCATTCCCTAGACCGTGAGCAAAAAGCCTTTCTCAAAAACCGCACCTTCTCAGGTAACGAAATCGTCGCCAGTACTCGCCGCCTCAGCCTCATGAATATGTTTCTGCATAACATCGGCGAAATCGATGGCGAAAGCTTTATCTCTCCCAACGATGCCCTGATTGCCGATAGCGGAATTCGCGTGGACTACGTTTTAGCCAATCCTCCCTTTGGCAAAAAAAGCAGCATGACCATCACCAACGAAACAGGGGAACAGGAAAAACAAGACCTCAGCTATAACCGTCAAGACTTTTGGGCAACCACTTCCAACAAACAACTCAACTTCCTCCAACATATCCGCACTCTCCTCAAAATCAACGGTGAAGCCGCCGTTGTCCTTCCTGACAACGTTCTCTTTGAAGGTGGCGCAGGTGAAACCGTTCGCAAAGAGTTGATGAAAACTACGGATTTACATACGATTTTGCGACTGCCCACAGGTATCTTTTACGCCCAAGGAGTCAAGGCAAACGTTCTCTTTTTTGACAACAAACCCGCCGCAAAAGAACCTTGGACTAAGGAAGTCTGGATCTATGACTACCGCACCAATGTCCAACATACCCTCAAGAAAAATCCCCTCAAACTATCAGACCTCCAACCCTTTATTGATTGCTACAATCCCACCAATCGCCATCACCGCAGCGAAACATGGTCAGAATCTCAACCCGAAGGACGCTGGCGCAAATTTGGCTATGACGAAATCATGGCGCGAGACAAAACCAACCTCGATATCTTCTGGCTCAAAGACAAGAGCCTCGCCGATCTCGATAATCTCCCCGATCCCGACATTCTCGCCAATGAAATCATCGAAAACATCGAAGCAGGGCTAGCTAGTTTTCGCGAAATCATGGACACAATCAATGCGATCGCTCTAGATGCTGCATAATACAGCGCTTTGCGCCCAAACCCAAACTAAGATATTTTTGAATCTGTTGCAAAGCAACAGATTCAAAAATATCTTAGTTTGGGTTTGAGAAGTACCTATCTAGCGTAAATTTCTGTTTTATACCAAAACACAAAATGGCGTAGCCATTTTGTGTTTTTAAAATCCTTACTGGGTTTGTTTTTTAATTCCCAAAAGTGTGGCAACACTTTTGGGAATTGGTATTACATCCTCTAGTAATCCATAGAACGAAATGTAGTGGCAATTCATGAATTGCCACTACATTTCGTTCTTTTGTATAAGTCCTAAGGATTTAATGTTGAGAGGACATTTGCACCTGTGACCGTGACAGTTTGAGTTTCGAGATTTGCTACAGCGCGATCGCCTCTCACATTGAGATTTTTATCGGGCTGTTGATAGACGATATTGCCATTAGCCGTAATCATTTTCGTGGGGATAAGCCATTCCACCTTATCGGCATTAACAACACCCTGAGTAGAACTAAAACTTGCCGATACTTCTCCTATGAGATTAATCTGCTCTTTCTCTACTTGGGCTTCACCCTTCTGAGCCTTAACGACAATACCCCGACTCTTACTCGTTCCTGTAAAAGGCACTGGCAGAGTTACCAACTTTTTCTCAAGATTCCAAACTGCCTGAGCAGCTTCAATATCAACATCTAGTTTCGGATCTTTGGCTTTGATATCACCCGTGAAAGTAACTTCCTTTTTCTGAATATCCCAGTTACCTTTTTTCGCAGTCAGTTGCAATTTATCCTTGACTTGGATTACAGAAATAGGGACATCAGTAAACACGCGATCGCGCTTTGCATCCCAAGTAACTTTCTCGCTCTTCATTTCTAGCGGTGGCTCTACCGCAATCACAACTACTTGCTTCTCCATGCTATACACATTGACACTAGGCTTAGCCGTTAATTCTTTGCCCGTCATGGTCAGCTTATCCTCAGGCTTATCAATTTGAATATTGCCTGTTGCCTTGAGCAGATCTTCCTCTGATTGCCAAACCATGCGATCGGCTTTCATATTGATCTTTTCTTGAACTGCGATCGCCTTAATATTTCCCTCTAGCGAAATTGCTTTACTGGCTTGATCAATCGTTCCTTTATTACCAGTCACCTCCATGAGCGGTTCACCATCACGGTAAAATTTCCCCTTCACATCTTCGACATCAGCGATTTTGCGATCTTCTCGATAGGTAGCGCGTTTAGCTTGAATTTCCCAAAGTAGCTTCCCATTAGCATCAAATTCAGTAAGGGTAATATTCTGAAGGTTAGAACCAGCTGTTTGAGCAGTCTTATTGAGACTTGTGACAGAGGGGCGCAGAAATATAAACCATCCCAGCGCAAACATCAGCACTGTTGCCACAAAGATGGTGATAAACAGGCGCAAATTCCGACGGCTAAATATTTGTTGCATGATGCTTCTTGATAAAGTTAGGTGATTTGCGCCGTGCTTTGCACAGTGAGAATCAAGAATTATTTTTTGTGAGGTGGCAAAGCCGCCTCACAAAAAATAATTCTTGAGTTTTATTATTGCTTCATGGCGATCATTTCTGCCATATCTTCAGGTGAAATCGCCTGAAACTTACCTTGAGAATTAGCAATTTGCGCGATCGCAGCATCAAGACAATCAAAGCCATCCTGCACCGACTCAATCCGACAAAGGCGATCGCGCAGAGCCGCCGCCCCCATAAAACCCTTGGCATACCAAGTCATATGCTTACGGGATTGACGAATACCACGGATACCTTTGTAATCCCAAAGCCCCTGTAAATGCTCTTTTGCTACTTCCAAGCATTGAATAGGTGATGGTTTCGGCAAATATTCACCTGTTTTCAAAAAATGATCGACCTCGCCCACCAAAAACGGATAGCCCAAAGTTCCCCGCGAACACATCACCCCATCCGCACCCGTCTGTTCTAAACATGCGATCGCTGCCTCCACCGAAAAAATATCACCATTGGCAATTACAGGAATCGTCAGTACTTCTTTGACCTTACGAATCCATTCCCACTTGGCAACACCCGTATAGCCCTGCGATCGCGTCCTCGCATGAACAGTGATCATCTTTGCGCCTGCATCCTCCATTCGCTTCGCAAAGTCCAAAATCGTAATTTCGGCATCGTCCCAGCCGATACGAGTTTTCACCGTGACAGGAATATCGACAGCATCAACTACAGATCTCACAATTTGCGCGGCAAGTTCAGGCTGACGCAGCAGAGACGAGCCACCGCCTTTTTTAGTAATTTTATTGACTGGGCAACCCATATTAATGTCTACGGTGTCTGCACCCTCGATAACTGCCATTTGGGCTGCCTCTGCTAAGAAGTCAGGACGACAATCAAAAAGCTGAATACTGATCGGGGTTTCATCGCGATCGATTTCCATTAATTTGGGCAAAGCTGACCTGTGATGCAAATCTGTGGCGCTGATCATCTCGGTATAAAGCATCGAATCGGGCGCGTAGCGTCTTACTAACCGCCGAAATACCAAATCTGTCACCCCTGACAATGGCGATTGCAGCACCCGACTTTTGAGGATGACATTGCCAATAGTGAGAGGTTCAGCGAATTTTTGCGGTAATTTTGATAGACCAGAAATCATGTCTGCAAATTTTTCTCTAAATTTTGCTTTCTTGGGCGCTATATACAAAGGTATAGTAGTTTTAAGATTTTTTGTGACCCAATTAAGAATTAGGCTAGATCCCCCCCAGCCCCCCTTAAAAAGGGGGGAGAATTTAAATTCTTCCCCCTTTTTAAGGGGGATTGAGGGGGATCTCTTCGAGTCTTTATAAATAAAATAAAATTAAGGAGAAAAAATTTGTCTAAAAAACATCCAGTTATTTCTGTTACAGGCTCATCTGGCGCTGGGACTAGTACCGTCAAACGTGCTTTTGAACATATCTTTTTGATGGAAAATATCAAGGCAGCGATCGTGGAAGGCGATAGCTATCACAAATATAACCGTTTAGAGATGCGTGAAGTGATGAAGAAAGCTTCGGCTGAAGGTCGTAACATGAGTCACTTCGGCTTAGATGCAAACGTATTAGATAAACTAGAAGCACTCTTCAAAGAATATGGCGAGACAGGAAATGGGCAAAGACGCTACTACCTGCACAGTACAGAAGAAGCTGAGCATCACAATGGTCGCTTAGGTACTGACGCTAAACCAGGGGAATTCACTCCTTGGGAAAGCATTGAATCTGACACAGATATGCTTTTTTATGAAGGTTTGCATGGCGGTATCGTTGCTAAGGATATTGACGTTGCTCATCATGTTGACTTACTAGTGGGTGTAGTTCCCATTGTGAATTTGGAATGGATTCAAAAAATTCATCGCGATAATGCTGAACGGGGCTATAGTGCGGAGGCGATCGTTGATACGATTTTGCGTCGGATGCCAGATTATGTAAACTACATTGCTCCTCAATTCTCGAAAACTCATATCAACTTCCAACGTGTTTCGACTGTTGATACTTCCAATCCTTTCATTTGTCGCGATATTCCGACGCTTGATGAAAGTCTTGTTGTTATCCACACCAATCGTTGCTTCCGTGAAAAGTTTAATATTGACTTCCCTTACTTGCTTGATATGATCCATGATTCTTTCATGTCTCGTCATACCACTTTGGTTGTCCCTGGTGGCAAGATGGGCTTTGCGATGGAGTTGATTCTCCAGCCGCTCATTGATTCGATGCTAATTGAGTCGAAAAAGCTGCAATCATAAGCAAAAAGGGGCGCTAAGCGCCCCTTTTTTTGTGCGTATTTTAACAAGCAATCTTTTTAGGTAAGTCTTTGTGATGACATTACAAGAACTACAAAAACAAGCGTTGCAATTGCCAATTAGCGATCGCTGGCAGTTGGTGCAAGCTTTTCTAGGGAAAATTGATTTCTATCAATTAAGCCATTACTACTTCTTTAACTCGATCGCGTACTTGAAATTCTCTCAGGAATTTAAAAAACATTTCAAAGCCTGTCTTTTCATCATGACAGGAGAGCATGATTAGTTTTGCCCATGAGGTAACGGATCTCACGCCTAGTTTTTGCTGTAGCCAAGGCTGAAACTCGTTATAAAAGTCTTCTTCCGCTTGGGTAAGTTCTACGTTAATCTAACTTCGCGCAAATTCATATCCAGCAAGAAACATAAATAGATCGCTAACGGATTGACGACCTAAATACATTCCTGAGTTCTTCTCAACTTTTTGCAAAAGCTCAAATAATCCAATCATTTTATACCTCTCAAAAAATATTACAAACTAGTCAGTTCATCAATTATAAAAGAGCCACCTAGACAACTAAAATTATCTACTAAGGAATGAGAATTAAATAACTTGTGCAAATGAGGATAGAATAAATAAGAAAAGAAGGCTTAATTATGTACTATTGCGAAGAGATTGAATCAGAGATGGTGAAGTTTTATATTTCGCTA
>JBIKYZ010000058.1:0-21727 GCA_044354985.1 Pseudanabaena sp.
CTCAAACTTAATTCTAAGCTCAATCACTTCGCTCTCAAATCCAAATTATATATCAAGGCTTTGCAGCAATCTCACTTGGAATGGCAGTCTCTGAAACCTTTTTAGGCTTCTGCGTAACATGAGTGATAGATAACCAACAATTCCTACAGTCCCAAAAATTTGTAGAACAAACGGCGCAATCAAAACTAGGCGTAGTGGTAATCGCCCAGAGATTTTAGAGATCAGGTCTGGTAAAGCTTTCAACGGGTTAACTCAAACAACTAGCGATCGCAGTTAGCTGGAATTTACCATGTCATCAACCTATCTGACACAGGCAAATTTACGCAACATTTTGAAAAAGTAGAGAATATGGTATTAGCTGCCGATTCATCCTCATCAATTGGGGTACTACTAAGCCTCAATAATGACGCGGACATTGCCGCGCTTTTTCTTGACACGACAAGCGGTAGTATCTCCAGAACGCTCAAACTCTAAATCTAGTAATGTTTGTCCCATCCGCAAATTCTGAATCGATAAGCTATTAATGGAATTGAGTAAGCAAGGATCGATAATCCGAAGCTGATTATTTGGTGCATCGGGGACAAAATTGACCATGATCGCAATTAATTGGAAGATGCTTCCCGTTGCCCAAGCCTGTGGGGAGCAGGCGACTGGATACTGAACTGGAAGACTAAAGCCATCATGCTCATATCCACACAACAGCTCAGGTGGACGGTGATAGGGCTGAGCAATGGTCATATCGATTAACCCTTGAGCAATTCTTAACGATTGCTTCACCAAACTATGCGATCGCATACCGATGGCAATCAAACTATTATCATGGGGCCAGACAGAACCGATGTGATATCCCATGGGATTATATGCGGGAGAAAGACTACTCAGAGTCCGAATACCCCAGCCATTGAACATATCAGGAGCATTTAAACGGGCTGCGACACTGATTGCCTTTTCATGATGGAAAATGCCCAAATTTAGGCAATGACCAGGATTAGAAGTAATGCTATCAACAGGCTTACCTCCGCCATCTAAAGCAAGAGCGCAGTAATCTTGATCGGGTAGCCAAAAATCTTGATTGAACCGCAATTTTAAATCTTGAGCCTGCGATCGCCAAAGTTCGGCTAGATCAAACAACTGCCTTTTTTCAGCTAATTCACTCATGCGGATCTTTGCCGCATACACATATCCCTGCACTTCACATAAAGCGATCGACCCCTCGGCTAATTCTCCTTTACTATTGACGATACAGTTTTCTGAATCTTTCCAGCCCTGGTTGAGCAAACCTTTCTTTGAGGAGCGATAATAACGGAGATAGCCTGTTTCTTGGCTGTTGCGATCGATCCATGCCATCGCGGAGATTGCGTTTGGCCATAGCTGATCTAAGGTTGGCTGATCAGCGGTCCAAGCATAATATTCGGCATAAAGCATTAACCAAAGAGGCGTAGCATCGACAGTGCCATAGTAGGGAGTGTGTGGGACTTCGTGACAACGCGCCATCTCACCCAGCCTAATTTCGTGGAGGATTTTCCCCTTTTGTTCATCTTGCCATTCGTTATCAACTTTCCCTTGAAAGTGAGCTAACAAAGCGAGCGTATCACGGGCAATCGTCGGATCTAAAACTAAAGTCTGCGAAGCTGAAATGATAGAATCTCTACCAAATAAAGTCGAGAACCAAGGCACTCCCGCCGAGAGGAAGTTATATTTTTGCGATGTCTGTCTGAGCAGATAAATATCTTGCACAGCACGATCAATTACATGATTTAAAGATTTATTATCAGTTTGAATTTTAGTAATTTGCTCAGTCCAGAGTTTCTCTTCCAACAACTCTTCTGTTCTTGCCTGTGCAAAGTTTTCGGGAACGCTAACGATTGAAGTTGGACGATTATTCGTGAATAAATGAATACGATATCCTAAAGTCCTCGACTCATGAGCGGCCAAATCCAAGTGCCAGATTGCTGTATATCCTTGAATTTCTTGGGGTTGAAAAGAATCAAATTGAATGCGTGATTCCATCAAAGCGCCATCTAATCCCTCATAGGCAAGCACAATTTCCTTAGGTAAAATCTCCGCAGATTTCTGATCTTGATTCGGTAGATAGCGAAGAAAATTACCCCTTTTGGGACGCTTAGCTCCCCTCACTTCAAATAAATCTAGAAAATCAGCATCCAAGCTCAAACTGAGTATAAAACTAACTGGATGCGTATTGTAGTTAGTTACTTGTGTCTTTTCAAAAAAGCCACCTTTGATTGCAATTTCACGATGGATATCAATGGTTTCTGCTTTAATTTGCTCACCCTTTTCATCGTCAATTTCGGGATTTGAGCATAAAACGGTCATCGCAAATCCTTTACGCGCAGTGCTACTAAACGAAATAGGCGATCGCCCATTAATTTGTAGCTCCAAACGACTCAGAAACCTTGTGTCACGACAAAACAAGCCCATACTATCTTCGATCCCACCAAGGCGACAGCTAAGGTCAGAGATATTCCCCAAGGTATCAGTAATCAGAAATAAATCATCATCTTTCAAAGTCAGTGTGGAAATCGGATGTTCCCCAATTACACAATTCCATGGGGCGATCGCAGCGCGATCAATAGGAATATATGTCCTTCCGCCGACTTCAATGGTAACAGGTTCAATTATGGCTAGTTGTTCTGTATCGGGCATATTACTCAGTTGGCTGTATAGCAAAAATTAAATAAAAAATTAAGCTGACCTAGTAATGCTCGGCATTTTGTAATTCCAAGCTTGCTCATGCATAATTGATCTCGCTAACACATGACGATAGAGTTCACTCAACTGAATAGCCACGCCTGTCCAACTAAATCGTTGATTAACATTAGCTGATGCTTGCTTCCTCATTTTCCTCACCCATAGATCATCAAAGAGAATTCGTTGAATACCCTCAGCAAAAGCTTCTACATCCTTCGGCTCAACTAAGAGTCCTGTTTCTTCAGGAATAATTGTAAACTTCAAGCCACCAACATTAGATGCAACTACAGGTACACCACATGCCATCGCCTCAATCGCTACTAATCCAAAAGGTTCATAGTGGCTAGGAATTACGCAAACATCAGCCGCAGTATAGTAAAGCGGCAAAATATCATGTCCAATTCTACCTGCGAAAACAGTAGACTCTTGCAGTCCTAATTCATTAACAATATGTTCAATCCTTTTCTTTTCATCGCCATCAGGCATATTTTCGGAACTGCCACCAACAATGATTAGTTTGAGATTTTGGAGATCATGGCTTTTGAGCAGAGCAAAGGCTCTCACTAAAGTCTCAATTCCTTTCCTTTCATCAAATCTACCGACATAGAGAATAACTTTTTCTCGACTATCTAATTTCAATTTAGTGCGAGCTTGAGCCTTCGATGTTAGGCGAAAGTTAGTCGTATCAGTTCCACAAGGAATAACTTCGATTTGACCGCGAGTTGAAACGAGCGATCGCAAAATCTCTTGCTCTTGTGGACTAGTTGCCACAATGCAATTAGCACGTTCTAAGATCTCTCGTTCAATCCTCAATCGAGTATTCGCAACTTGAGGAATCTCCACTAGAGATTGATATTTTACGGCTCCCAATGAATGATAAGTATGTACCAATTGGATGCCACTAGTTTTTTGCAACTCTAATCCAGCCCAAGCCGATAGCCAGTAATTGGTGTGGATTAAAGGATAATTTAATCCTTGAGTTCTTTGGAATGCTTGAAATGAATCCACAAACTCTGGCATATGTTCAAACAAGCGATCTCTAGGGATATAGGTTTCCGCACTTGCTCTGAGTCGGATCGTTCGACAATGGGCTGAATGCTGCACAATGTCATCATCACTTGCCTTGACTTTGCGAGTAAACATATCTACATGCCAACCCAATGCGGCAAGAGTTTCGCCCACATGACGTACATATACATTTTGTCCACCTGCCTCCTCTAAGCCAATCTCTGCGGCAGGATCAGCATGATCGGAAATCAGCGCGATCGCTTGTCTATTCAAACTCAACATAATATTTTTCTCCTTTTGTATAGTGGTTTACGGTTTGCCGTAGGCAAACCGTAAACCCTTACTCTGTTGGTCTTGTTCGTTGCTTACGAACCCTTTAGAGAATTGATTGCGCTTCGCGCCACCAATTCTCTAAAGGGTTTGCATTACCAAATCGCGCTTTTGCCCATTTCGAGAATATTTCTCTCCCAAAATTTTTTGATATACCGCTTCATAGCCATCTGCCATTCGTTTCGCAGTAAAATTCATAAGGACATGATCTCGACAAGCACGCCGACTTAACTGTGCAGCAAGCGCGATCGCATCTACACATTCGGTCACAGTCTGGCAGAGAAATCCGCTTACTCCATGAGCAATTATCTCAGGAGCCGATCCTAAACTCATGGCAATTACAGGGGTTCCTGTGACCATTGATTCAATCATCACAAGCCCAAAGGGTTCTTGCCATGTAATTGGAAACAACGTAGCAACGGCTCCACCCATGAGCACACTTTTTTGGTGGTGATTAGCCTCACCTAGGAACTCAATTTGACTATTGCCAATATGGGGAAGAATTTTAGTCTCAAAATATTCCAAATCTATAGCATCAACTTTTCCAGCCATTTTAAGAGGCCATCCCGACCGTTTAGCAATTTCAATCGCTAAATGCGCTCCCTTTTCAGGCGACATTCTCCCTAAAAAAGCTAGATACGATGGTTGTTCTGGCTGGGGATAAAAGCTATAAGTATTAGGAGCAATACCGTTATAAACAGTAGATACATAGTTTAAGCCTAAATTAGTATCCCTCTGGGAATTAGAAATACTAATAAAAGGTTGATTCCGCACATGGCTAAATAGCTTCTTATTATCAGGCGTGAAAATGCCGTGCAGAGTATGAACTGTGGGCGTTTTCACTAGATTTGTGTAGGGTAATGCTACGCAACCAACATGGGAATGGATAATATCAAACTTATCAGCGTTCTCATAAACGCGACTCATATTCAACATGTCATAGATATTTGGGTCTTTAACACTGGTATCCAAACGTAGGGCTCTCGGATGTACGGATTCTAATTTGGCTGAGGTATTAGAATCTCCAGATGCATATAGAGTGACATCATGACCACGCTTGACTAACTCTTCGGTGAGTAAACTTACTACTAGCTCAGTGCCACCATAGGCGGGGGGAGGAACTTGTTCCCATAGTGGGGAAACTTGGGCAATTCTCATTATGCTTCTCCTATCTATAACCTTTAGGCATAGGCGATTATCACGGCTGTGTCTAAAGGTAGTTATCTTACTTAAGGAGACTATAACTGAGCGATGTTTGAGATAATGTATATCTAAAATCCCTGCAATGTTTGAGTTGTATAGTAATGTATTGAAACTTGATAGAAGCTATAATATCCCGTGCAATGAGCTGATTATTATAGCCATTGATAGTGAGCGATCGCTTCTAAAATTCCTTGGGCATAACTTCCATCAGTGAAATACATATGATCTTGTCCACGCAATTTTTCTAATTCAGAAATTTTCTTGGTTTGGGTATGAGCGCAAAGTGCTGTAGTAAATTTGGTGACAGCTATGTGTAGCAATATTTTTTAAGCATGTTAAAAAACTGAGTGGGTTTGGGTAACATCTTGCAAGTAACACACAAAGCAACCACATACTCAAAAAGTTGCCAAAGACGATGAGACCTAGTTAGGGTCAAGATGAGGATAAATCATGAAAGCAGTGCGATTAAATCTTGAAGATAGACAAGCTTGGCAGAAATTACAGCATGTTCTGACTAGTCTTGCTTCCGATTATATGGATCTAGTAGCTGCTGAGCAAACTGAATTCAAGTTTGAGCAGCAAGTTCTATCCATTGCTTTTACCCTGATTGCTTCTGATGCCGATCGCGATCGCCTCAATGAATTTACACAAAGTATTGATCGATATTTCAATCGCCTACAGTTAATTGGGGTGCGGCGCATTGAATGGGAATTTTATGTAATTGGGCAAGCAACGCCATTCTTAGCACAGGGTCGAGACATTCGACTAATCGATGCACCAGCGCCTTTGCCTCAAAATGCTCTTGCTCGTAATGTGGCTAGACGAACTCCTGCTCGTAATGCTAACGAGAGTTCTCTCTCTAAAGGGAAATCGAAGGTTGGTAATCTAGTACGTCGTTTTCGTGGCTGGTTAGTTGATCCCAAGACTATTCAGGCAGCCCGTACCGTTAGCCGCATTACGATTCGTGATCCCAGAGGTGCTTTAGATGCAGTGCGCATTAATGCGATCGCGAAGTTTAATGACACAATCCAATGGGTTGATACTTTCCCTTGGGAAACTTGGACAAAGGAAAAAGCACAGCAAATCAAACGTCGCCACCAACGCAATTTGGTGCGCTCAATAATTGAAGATGTTCTAATTGTTGGGGTGATGGTCATTGCATCCCTGTGGCTGATCGAGTCTTTATCTGGCCCGTCATTCAACTTGGCTCTTTTGCCTAAG
This sequence comes from Pseudanabaena sp., assembly GCA_044354985.1. Lineage (GTDB taxonomy): Bacteria > Cyanobacteriota > Cyanobacteriia > Pseudanabaenales > Pseudanabaenaceae > Pseudanabaena. Next base: position 6,472 of record JBIKYZ010000058.1, read on the forward strand.
CAACATCATGACACCAACATGACTAGCGCCCAATACCGTTGTGGTAATCCTGCTGTAAATCTCAAAAACTATGTCTGCTTGAATCGGGGAATGCGCTACGACCAAGTGGCAAGTATTTTAGGAACTGAAGGAAAGCCGTTAGGTATTGATCGCAAGTTTGGGGAACGGGCAGTGATAGTTAGTTGGACAAGTTCTGACATAAGTATGAATGCTACTTTTGTCAACGATCAACTAGTCTCAAGGGCCTATCGACAACTGACCGCAAGCAAATAAATTGGATAAAAGGCTCGCTTTGCGAGCCTTTTATCTTTGGCAAGAGAGAGACGGAGCTTTGCGCCGCCATCCTCTTTTGGTTGGCTATAAAAATCGTTTTTTTGAAAGCCAACCTTAGGTGAGCTTTTAAAAAACCGATTTTTGTGTTTCCAGCGACTTTGGCACTGGAAACACAAAAATCGATTTCATAATGAGAATTGATATCTTTTGGGTTGTGGCTTGTATAGCAATGAAAGAGATAGCTAGGACAAATCAAAACCCCAAATAAAAGTGGCGGCGCAAAGCGCCGCCACTTTTATTTGGGATTAAGCAAACCTTTTATTGCTATAAAAAACAAAATCGGTTTGATAATATGAATTGCCACTTTTTTGTATAACCAACAGGAAGTTAGTCTTGAAACGATCGCAAAAAATCTTTGGCTGGTTGAGTATATGCATAATGCTCACAAGCATCATAGCTGTTCAGTCTGCGATCTCAGCTAAGCCTAGCGATAAACGTGCCGCCGAAGAATATCGCCAAATGGGGCTAGCCTATCGCCGACAAGAACGTCTTGATCAGGCGATCGCGGCTTTGCAAAAATCAGTTGCGCTCGACCCCAATAATCTTGATGGGCGAATTATTCTCGGTTGGACACAGCATCTCTCTAAAAAACATGATGATGCGGCTAAGTCCCTGTGGGAAGCAATTTATTTGTCTCCAACATCACTGCAAGCCTTTAATGCGATCGGCATTGTTTACTTAGTGCGTGGCGATTTACCTCAATCTGTAGTTCTACATAGTTGGGCAGCCATGCTTAAGGCAGATAATGAAATTGCCCATTACAATCTCAGTCTGGCTTATCAACGCTTACAACAATATGATCTAGCGATCGCCTATGCTCAGAAAGCGATCGAACTCGAACCGAATAATCCACATCCCTTTGTCGCCAATGCGATCGCGCAATGGACATCGGGTGATCAGGCTAGCGCTAAAAAAACTTTTCGTGAGGCGATCGGTGTTGATCCTCGATATCGTAATCCCGAATTTTTAAATTTTCTCAATGAAGCAGGCTTTAGCAATGATCAAATTCAAACAGCTAAACAAGTTTTAGGAAGCTCATAGCTTGCACTATCCCAATGCTCAAGTTATTCAAAAAACAAAATGGCTACGCTATCTTGTTTTTTAATCATTACTGGGTTTGGTTTTTAATTCACAAAAGTGTTGCCACACTTTCGTGAATTGGGATAAAAGAGATAGCTAGGACAAATCAAAACCCCAAATAAAAGTGGCGGTGCGAAGCACCGCCACTTTTATTTGGGGTTAATCAAACCTTTTATTACTATATCGGAGATTTCCAGCGCCAAGAGTGCTGGAAATCTTAAATAATGGGAATTCTTGGCGGTGTGCCCCCTCTTCGCTTCTTGAGGTTTAAATTTCCTAAGATTAGTGAATATAGCTGTAAATTCTTGAAAACGTGACTCTACTGTCCAGAATTGGTATTATCCTATATAAAACTATATAAAATATGTGATTATTGCGATCGCACTTGTAATAGGGTTGGGTAAGCTATCATTACTTATCTAGTTTAGAATCTTTTAGAATCTGAAAGATCATGTTTGGGTAGAGCAGCACAGAGGATAGATCGTGGAAAACCCAAGAACATTTCGTATAGATCGCGGCATCGGTCAATATGACTTTAATGATTACTACGCTGTCCTGGGCTTACCATTGACAGCAGAATCTTCTCTTGTGCGTAGGCGATATCTTCTAATTGCCAAATGCCTTCATCCTGATATTCATGGGCGATCAATTTCAGAGAAGGAAGTAGCTACTCAATATCTATCCAAGTTAGTTAATCCTGCCTACAATGTGCTTTCTCAAGAAAGAGAGCGAACAGAATATTCAGCAATTCTAAAACTGCTGGGAAAACGCTTAATGAAGCGCAATCAAAAATTTGTGCCTCTTGCCGACATGGCTCAACAATATTTACTTTCTGCAAAAGACTTTAATTATGAACAAACTGTTCATGAAATAGCCAAAGTCCAGTACCAAGATCTTGGTCAAGCCTTAGAAAAAATTGCTTTATTAAGTGAACTGAATTTAATACATATTCTGCTGCAAGAGGGTTACAAACCTTCGCCAAGTTCACCGAGTGTAAGTTCTTCTGCTTATACATCTTCTGTAAAACCTGCTAGTGACGACACCAGAATTCAAACTGGTAATACAGGAGTTAATAGAGCTAGCTCATCTACTAATACGAGTGTTAATAACACAGGGGTTAATAGAGCAGGATCATCTTATTCCAGCGCAGGCAGCAGCTACCAAATGCGAAGTGAGTCTCAAGCACCATTGCGCAACAACAGTAATGCAGCTAATACTTCGGCAAAAAATACAAATCAAGCTAGTAATACAAACCAAGCTAGCAATAAAAGCAATGCTACTAATGGTTCACTTAATCAATATATTCGACAGGCTGAAAACTACATCAATCAAAAATTATGGGCTTCAGCTCTAAAAGAATTGCGTAGTGCCATCCAACTTGATTGCAACAATAGTAAATGCCATGCTTTGTTGGGATTTGTCTATATGAATCAGAAATTATCTGGCATGGCAAAGGTGAGTTTTCTGCAAGCACTGAAACTAAACCCTGATGAGCCTATAGCCAAGCAGTATATTGATCAAGTAAGTGGCACAAATTCTGGTGGCACTGGTGAGCAAAAAAACGATCCTAAAGCTAAGAATGACAAAAAGGGTGGATTTTTTGGTTGGTTAGGTGGCGGTTAATGCTCTAAGCCTAAAAGATGAGCGGCGGCGCTTCGCGCCGCCGCTCATCTTTTAGGCTTTATACTGATGGCGACTATAAATATGGAAAATTTATCGCAAGCTGAAATTAAATTAGCAATTCAACAAAAAGCGATCGCTCTCGGTTTTTGTAAAGTTGGGATTGCCAAAGCTGAGTCTGGAGTCGAGGCAGAGCGTTTGCAAGAATGGCTAGCACTGGGATATCAAGCAGATATGGCTTGGATGACAAATCCTAAGCGGCAAGATATTACGCAGGTGATGGAAGGAGTAAATTCGGTAATTTGTGTGGCTTTAAATTACTACACCCCGCACCAACATTCAGGCGATCGCAATGTGGGCAAGATTTCTCGATATGGTTGGGGACGCGACTATCACAAGGTTTTGACCAAGAAGCTCAAAGCTTTGGCAACTTGGTTAAATGCTCAAGGGGAGAATATTCAAACTCGTTATTATGTGGATACTGGTCCGATCGCGGAAAAGGCTTTTGCTCAGAGAGCAGGGATCGGCTGGATTGGCAAACATAGCAATGTAATTACGCGGGACTATGGTTCTTGGTTGTTTTTAGGTGAAGTGCTGACTAATTTAGAATTAGAGCCTGATACACCACATACCGATCATTGTGGTACTTGTACACGTTGCCTTGATGCTTGTCCGACGGGAGCGATCGCGCAGCCCTTTGTTGTCGATGCTAATCGCTGTATTGCTTTTCATACGATTGAAAATAAAGACGAGCAGATTCCTGATGCGATCGCGACTAATTTACAAAACTGGGTAGCTGGCTGTGATATTTGCCAAGATGTCTGCCCTTGGAATCAACGTTTTGCCCAAGAGACGTTAGAATCTGATTTTCAACCTTTTTCCTACAATATTGCTCCTCCGTTGGAGGATCTAGCTACTATGACTGAGCAAGAGTGGGATCAAAATTTTACAGGCTCAGCTCTCAGACGGATTAAACGCGATCGCTGGCAACGCAATGCGAAAACAGTAAGTGATAATTTATAGTGAGGCAAAGAATCGCTATAAATTAAGGTAGGTTTGCTAAGCCATTTAGCTTGTGTAGATTTATTCTAGAAAACAGCTTAAATTAGAATAATTCCCAAACATCAATTTGAGTAATTAAACCATCTTGGCTGATCTAAAGATTGTTCGACATATTAAAGACGGTGCTGAGCGTTGGAATGCTTGGCGCGAAAAAACTCAGCCCGAGGCGATCGACTTGCAAAAAGCCGACTTGTCTGGGCTAAAGTTAGTCGGTGCAAATCTGTCCCAAGTCAACTTAACTAAAGCCAACTTTAGTAAGACTGATTTAACTCATGCGGATCTATCGGGAGCGAATTTAAGTGAAGTTGCCTTCGTAAATTCCAATTTAAAGGGAGCCAATTTCAGTGGTGCAATTTTATATCAGGTCAACTTTAGTCAAGCAAATCTTCAGGATGTCAATCTGACTGGTACGGATCTGCGATCGCTAGATCTCAGAGGTATAAATCTTGGAATTGCTAACCTCAGTGGCGCGGACTTACGCGGCGTAAATTTAAGTGGTGAAAGTTTTAAAGGTACAAACTTTAGTGGTGCAAATCTCAGTGGCGCGAATCTGCAAAATACTGATTTTAGTGGTGCGAATTTAAGCAATGCGAACTTAAGTAGAGCCACGCTAAATCGAGCCAAATTACGGGGTACTTTATTAACCCGTGCTAATTTATGTGGGGCTTCCCTCGATTTTGCCGATATCAGCATGGCTGGATGTCTGATGGCAAATTTTAGCGAGGCAATTTTAAATAATGCAATTTTGAATAACGCAAACTTAGGCGGCGCGATTTTAAGTGGAGCACAACTGGTCGGGGCATCTCTATGTAATACATTTTTGAACGATGCTTCAATGAGTCTTGCTAACTTGACTAAAGCGAATCTCAGTGAAGCCGATCTCAGTCAAGCCTATATGTATAAAGCGATTTTGTCACAGTCAACCTGCATCGAAACTAAATTTCGTCATGCCGAGATGCAGGAAGTTGATTTGAGTAGAGCAATTCTTAAACAAGCTAATTTTGCGATCGCTAATCTGCAAAAAGCTTACTTTGGTGGCGCAGATTTGAGTGGCACGAACTTAACTGGAACTAATTTAGAGAATGCGAATCTGGCTAATGCCAATTTAACTGGTGCAGTACTTGAGAGTACTATCTTGACTGATGCAAATATCCAAGGTGCGATCGGGCTTTCTCTATAAATAGAATCGGCACGAAGCACCGACTCTATTTATAAATGATAGGATTCAGGGGAGATTTTGATAACTTTATAAGGATTAGCATGGGAAGCATTGCATATTTGGATTGTCCGACAGGAATCGCGGGTGATATGTGTTTAGGTGCGCTAGTGAGCGCAGGTGTTCCTTTAGAGTATTTACAAGATATTGTTCATAAATTGGGACTTGCTCAAGAAGTTAAGTTATGGACAGAATCTGTTCATCGCGGCAGTATCGAAGCCACAAAAATGCATGTCGAATTATTAAACTATAACGGTGCAGAGCCACCCACCGTTGCGATTAAACAATCTCATTCTCATACTGATCATGATCATTCCCATAGCCATGCGGAACATATCCATGCGGAACATAGCCATGAAGAACATACTCACGAACATTCTTATCAAGAGCATTCCCATCCAATTCATCGCCACCTACCTGATATTGAGAAGATCATTCGTAACGCTAAGTTGCCAAAACAAATTGAAGCTTGGAGTTTAGCAACATTTAAAGAACTAGCGATCGCAGAGGGAGCAGTACATGGAATAGCGCCAGAGGCAGTACATTTTCATGAAGTAGGCGCAATTGATGCGATCGTGGATATTGTCTGCACTTGTGCAGGATTTGCTTGGCTGGAAGTTGACAAAATCTATTGCTCGGCTTTGCCTGCGGGTGGTGGCTATGTTGATTGTGATCATGGCAAGATGCCAGTGCCGGCTCCCGCCACATTAAAATTGTGGGAAAAGCATGGGGTGACTATATTTGATAATGGGATTAGGAAAGAATTAGTGACACCCACAGGAGCCGCGATCGCAGTTACGCTCTGTGAAAAGTTTGGCGAAGTTCCCTTAATGAAAATCAAAAAAGTTGGTCTGGGTGCAGGTACTCAGGATTTAGAAATTCCAAACGCTTTACGTTTGTGGATTGGTAAGAGCAAAAAAAAACTCTTGAAATAGAGAAACATCGGGCAAAGCCCGATGTTTCTCTATTTCAAGAGTTTCAAAGTATAGAAACGATCGCTGTTTTAGAAACGCAAGTGGATGATATGACTGCTCAGGCGATCGCCTATACGATGGAGCAGCTATTACAGAATGGCGCGTTAGACGTTTATACCCAAGCGATCGGCATGAAAAAATCGCGCAATGGGATTTTAATTACAGTTATTTGCCCCTGCGATCGCCAAAATATTTGTGAACAAATTCTTTTTCGGGAAACTAGTACTCTTGGCATTAGATATCGCTTACAAGAGCGCAAAGTTCTCTATCGTGAGATCCATGAAGTAGAAACAGAATTTGGCAAGGCAAGAGTTAAGATTGCATGGCGCGATGGATTTTGTACAATTCAGCCAGAATATGAAGACTGTGCAAAGTTGGCGCGATCGCAAAATATTCCATTAACACAATTGAAAGAAATAGTTAAGGTAGCTGGAGAGAAATTTGTAGAAACAAATAAACCAAGAACTCAAGTTCTTGGCTAAAAGCTCAAGTCCACTGAAGTGGACTGTGGAAATATTCTTTAGTCGGTTTCAACCGACTTTAGCTCTTAGCCAGCACTTGAGTGCTGGGCTTGATGAATTAATGAGATGCAGATTTATCACCTGAAGTCAGTAGCAACTTCAATTTAAGATCAATTAAATTAATATTTGCTAAACCAATCTGGACATCACCTTCCAAAACAATTCCTGTACTAATTAAGCGATCGAGTAGTTCCAAAATCGATGACTCACTTGATGATTTGTCTGGGTAGTATGCACCACGCTTAGGTAGAAGTTTTCCAAATTCACCTAAGTCAAGATTAAGATCTTCAGGATCGATATCGAGAACTTCGCAAAGATTAAAAATCTGATGTTCCAAAGCCTGCAAGCTATCAGCGGCTTTCTCGATTTCAGACTCAGTTAATTTTTCGGCATCCATCCGCCGAATCACTTGAGCTTCCATTAACTGACGCAACAATTCCACCAACGTAAGAATCAATGGAGCAAGTCCAGATTTTTTGGGTTTGACGATTAAACTATCAGTACTATCAGTCATTTAAGAATTCCACAGATTTCTTAGCTTAGTTTACATCGGAAACCGAAGTAGCAGTTTGCGGTGCAAAGCACCGCAAACTGCTACTTTTAGATCTTGCCATGGGAAATTGTCCAAGTTTGATCTGCCATCGAGTCAAGCTCGTCAGGATCATGGGTAACGACAAGGATCGTCCAATTTTTTTTGAGTTCTTGCAATATACCGAGAATTTGCTTGCGCATTGACCAATCTAAGCCTGCTGTTGGCTCATCTAATAGTAACAAGCTGGGCTGACGAATTAACTGCACAGCAAGAGCTAACCGCCGCTGCTGACCACCACTTAGCGACTGAGGGGAATTGCTGGGGTTGAGATGACTTAAGCCTACAGAACTTAATGCCCCTTGTATGCGATCGCCATCTAGATCAATATGCCCTAGTCTTAATTCCTCTAAAATCGTGCTTCCACAAAAATGACGCTCAGGAAACTGAAATACTAGACCGCATATTTGTTGTAAGTGATCGGGCATCAGTTCTTGAGATTTCCAATAAATGCTGCCGCTACTCCATTCGACAAATCCTGCCAAAATTTCTAGTAATGTACTTTTGCCAGAGCCACTTGGCCCCACCATCAATCCCAATTGCCGATCTTGTAACTCAAAGGATATGTTGTTGAGAATCGCTTCTGGGGTGGCGGGAGGGTGATAGCAAAGATTGCGGATGGAGAGCATAAAATTTTTGAAGGTTAGAATGGCAAAGCTAAGCTTTGCCATTCTAACCTTCAATGCAAACTCAAAGAAATATTGGCGGCGCGACGCGCCGCCAATATTTTTAAGCGCTAACTAGATAATTTTGCTAGTTCTTGGCAGGCAATTTGATATTGCCCCTCAATTTTTGCTAGGAGTTCGGGCAAGCCTTGAATGTCTCCTCGCTTGCTCTTTAGCTCAACTTCGAGGCAGAGCTTGCCCAAGGCTTTAGCTCCCAAAATATTACTACTGCCTTTTAGAGTATGAGCATTAAAGCCAGCCTCTTGGAGATTGTTATTTGCGATCGCGCGTCGAAGATTTTGCAATAGGATTGGTGCTTCTTCGATCGTGAATAATTTGATCATCCGTCCCATTAGATTGGGATTAATTTGCTCAAGATTCCTAATTGCGGCTGGATCAATTACTGAAGAAATAGCTTCTTGTGATGCTGGATCTGTGCTCTCGTGATTAAATTGAGAACCCGCAGCCCATTTCTCAAGCGTGCGGTGTAGTGAATCCATCATAATCGGCTTGCTGATGTAATCATCCATGCCAGCCCGTAAACACATTTCGCGATCGCCTTGCATCGCACTAGCTGTCATCGCAATAATCGTCGGACGTTCATAACCTGCTTGGAGTTCATCCCAATGATTAACCAAATAGGTAGCCGTTTCTAGCCCATCCATTTCGGGCATCTGCACATCTAGTAAGAGCAAGTCATATTGATTAACCTGTAGAGCTTCTAGCACTGCCAAGCCATTATCGACAACATCGGGCTGATATCCCATTTTAATCAGCATCGCCATGGCTAGCTCTTGATTGATTAAGTTGTCCTCAGCAATTAAAATTTTCAACGGGATGCGATCGCCTAGCCGAATATTACCAGTGACATTCTTATTCATTGCATCTTGCAACGTATAACTTGGCTGCTCCTTAGCGATTTGGGTCATCACCGTAAATGAAAAGGTAGAACCCTGCTTAGCCTTACTATCGACTTGGATTTTGCCGCCCATAGTTTCGACCAAATTTTTGCAGATTACTAGCCCCAGTCCAGTACCGCCGTACTTGCGGGAGGTGGAAGCCGTTGCTTGGGAAAAAGGCTGAAAGAGCCGATGCATTTGTTCTTTACTAATGCCAATACCTGTATCAGTGACCGAAAACAACAACTGAAAAGGGCGATCGGCTGTGGGAACTTGATCAGAAGCTAATCGCACCCCAATTCGCACTGAACCTGAATCCGTAAATTTAAGCGCATTTGAAACCAAATTCAATAAAATTTGCCGCAGTCTTGTCACATCACCAATGATAAATGGTGGCACTTGGGGCTGCATCAAAACTTCAAACCTGAGACTTTTTTCTTTGGCTTTAGGTAACTGCACATCATAGATATCGCGCACTAGGGCTTTTACATCCAGAGGCGCATTTTCTAATTCCAATTTACCCGATTCAATTTTGGAAAAGTCCAAAATATCATTGATTACTGAAAGCAGCATTTCTCCGCTGACTTGGATCGTGCGGACAAATTTATTCTGCTCGGCGTTAAGTTCAGTGCCTGCTAGGAGTTGGGTCATGCCGAGAACCCCATTAATCGGTGTACGAATTTCATGACTCATCATCGCCAGAAATGCTGCTTTGGTACTGACTGCTCCCTCTGCTTCCTCTTTAGCTTTACGTAGATCTTTCATTAATTGCATCTGTCGCCGATCTGTGTGTTTTTTGGTAGTAATATCGCGAAAACACCAAATCAAGCCAAAAAACTTATTTTGCTCAGAGCTGACGGGGCTTGTGTAGTAATCAAATATGCGATCTCTATAAACAATTTCACCACGTCTAACCAGATCAGGTGCATCGTAGGTAGTCTCTAACAGATTTATTAAAGCGGTGGGAAGATCAGGTTTAGTTAGAAATGCCCCTAATGGCGATCCGTTATAAAACTCATTCTCAATGTCATCATTAATAAATAAGTCATGGGGAATATTCCACATTTCGCAAAAGCGACGATTAAAACTGACGATCCGTCCCTGTTCATCGACAGCAAAAATTCCATCGATCGCAGCCTCTTTTTGAGCATGGAGTAATAAGTTCGTCCGCTGAAGATCTTTAACCATCTCAACGTGGTCAAGGGCTAATTGTGAAAGTTCTTGGGTCTTTTGAGTCAGTTGTAGTTGCTGTTGCCGCAATGTCAAATGTACTTGTACGCGAGCAAATAGCTCGGCAAGTTGCAGGGGCTTGACGACGATGTAGTCTGCGCCACCAAGTTCAAAAGCTTGAAGCTTTGCTTGGATGTCGTCATGGCTACTCGTAAATATAATTGGGATATTTTCAGCGATCGCATTGGCTGTAAGGACAGAATAAAGTTCATTGTCACTTACTTGTGACATGAATATATTCAACAAGATCAAGTCTGGAGGATGGGATTGCACAGTTAGCAAAGCCTCACTACAATCTCCAGTAGCTTTGACAATATAGCCATGTTCTTTCAGTGCTGATGCTAGCTCATGGCGAATATCTGGCTGATCGTCAACTACAAGTATTGTTGCTTGAAAAACATCGATCGCTTTTGCTTGCACGACTTGATCACCTTTTGATCACTTTAGTAGAAAGCTTACAGTGCTTTGTGCTGAAGTAAAAGCCATATTTTTATAAAAAGAACTGCTTAGCGGTTCCTTTTATAAAAATATGACAAGAATAGACGGCGCGAAGCACCGCCTATTCTTATACCAAAACACAAAATGGCGTAGCCATTTTGTGTTTTTAAAACACTTACAGGGTTTGGTTTTTAATTCACAAAAGTGTAGCCACACTTTTGTGAATTGGTATTACCGCATAATATTAACGACCGCCGACGGTAATCGCGTCTACTTTGATGTGGGGCTGTCCGACAGTGACATAGACACTGCCACTGATAGAGCCACAGAAACCTGCTGCAAGTTCGAGATCGCGAGAACTCATCGAGATTTCTTGCATAATTTCTTTGGCATCGCCGATCAGCGTTGCGCCCTTGAGCGGTTTAGTAATCTTGCCATTTTCAATGAGATAAGCTTCGTCAACGGCAAAGTTAAATTGTCCAGTAGGCAAGACACTGCCACCGCCCATCTTTTTGCAGTAGATACCTTTATCAACTGAAGCAAAAAGATCGTCCAAAGAAAAATCACCTGCATCGATATAGGTATTTCGCATCCGACTAGCTGCTGCATAGGCATAGCTTTGGCGACGACCGCTACCTGTGCGCGGATGTCCTGTGCGTAACTCACCAGCGCGATCGCTAATAAAGTTTTTCAGAATGCCATTCTCAATTAAGAGTGTTCGCTGTGTGGGCATTCCTTCATCATCCATATCGATGGTTCCAAAGGCTTCTTCAGAACGTCCTTCATCCCAGGCTGTGAGATTTTCATGGGCGATCTTTTGACCTTTCATTTCGGCAAAGGGTGTAGTTTTAGCTTCGATGCCCGTAGTTTCTAGCAAATGTCCACAAGCCTCATGGAAGATCACACCGCCAAACTGGTTTGCCATGATGATCGGATAGGAGCCAGATTCGACATAATCAGCATAGAGCATTTTCCCTGCGGCTTCGATTATTTCATCAACCACGGGTTCGTAGTTCCAATTGCGGAGATAGCTGGGGTCGCTTGTGCCGCCAACGCGCTTACCAATGGATGAACGATTTGCACCATCAGCACAGAGCAAGTTAGAACCAATTGACTGGGTGAGACGAATATCTCTGGCAAATGTGCCATCACTTGCCGCAACTAAGATCTCCTGCCAATCGCGGAAATAGCCCGATCGCCTTGATTGGATATGTTTCCCCTTTTTGGCAAGCATCTGATTTGTACCAAGAAGAATGTCGCCCATTTCGCGCATGGGGCTACATTGGGCGATCCATGATTCTTTGTTCTTTTTGGTGGCATAGTCACGAAAGAGTTCCAAATGAATCGATGGAATAATTGAGCTTTGAGAGGGAAGTTGTAATCCTAAAATGGAAAGGGCGCGTTCGAGGGCAGATTTTAAGCCTAGGAATGTCAAATCATTGGTACTGACGTAGCAATCAGCTTTGCCTTTGAATGCGCGAATCCCTGCTCCTGTGGATAAACGTGGTGAGATGCTGGTAATCGTGTCGTCTTCAGCTAGACAGCTAATATAATTATTTCGCTCTAGGAAAAACTCCACAAAATCGGCTCCTGCGGCGCGACCGAGTCCCAATAAGATCGAGAGAGGGGCTTCCCATGTTTCGTCAAAGCGATCGCTAACGAGAGAATATTGCAGATTTGGTAGCTCTTTTGTCTGGAGCAGGTTACTGATCATAGTGGCTAGCAATTTGTTGATTAGTTCTTCTGCAAGTGTAACAAATCAATAAACATAAAAAAGTCGGTCTTGCCCTAAAGTGCGGTCTAATACCAAAACACAAAATGGCATAGCCATTTTGTGTTTTTAAAATCCTTATAGGGTTTGGTTTTTAATTCACGAAAGTATAGCCACACTTTCGTGAATTGGTATAAGAGCTAAAAACCATTTAAGAATTGTCTAGATCCCCCCAGCCCCCCTTGCAAAGCTACCGCATACACACATCTCAGTTTGTCCGTGAAATCGAAGGAATTACCCCAACCTACCCAACCTCTTGCAAAGGGGAGGGTGATGGTGGGGTAAATTTAAAATAACAAATCCCCTAAGTTTGCAGATAAATTCTCTCAACTTCTAACGCAGGGAGAGGCTTGTTAAATAAGTAGCCCTGCCCATATTTACAACCAACATTTTGCAACCATTCGAGCTGAGCCTTTGTTTCAATCCCCTCGGCAATCACCGCTAAACCAAGTTGATTACTAAGAGCAATGATAGTATCTACAACATGGTAGTTACGATTTTCAGTTTGAATCTGACTCACAAAAGATCGATCAATTTTGAGATTATCCACAGGAAAACGATGGAGATAACCGAGAGAAGAATAGCCAGTTCCAAAATCATCAATGCTGATTTGAATATGACGCGATCGCAATTCTTTAGTAATAGCGATCGCAGTTTCGGCGCTATCCATAATTGCACTTTCAGTAATTTCTAATTTGATATTGGCAGGATTAACTTTAGTTTCGGCGAGAATGCGATCAATATCAGCAAGGAGAGTCGCGCAAGAAAATTGCCGCACCGAGAGATTCACACTCATGGTTAGCTCTGTCCAGCCTTGCTGTTGCCATATATAAAGCTGCTCACAAGCCTGTTTAAATACCAGCATCCCCACAGGTACGATTAAGCCCGTTGTTTCCATAGAAGGAATAAATTCAGCAGGGGAAACCATACCTCGCTCAGCATTTCGCCAACGCACTAATGCTTCAAATCCTACTAGTTTTTGGTTTTGCAACTCAATGATCGGTTGATAATAGAGAATAAACTCTTGCTGCTCTAGCGCCCGCTGAAGATCATTTTCTAAAATCAAGCGATTGAACATCGTAAGATGCATTTGACGATCAAAGATTTGATGACTATCTTTACCACGCAGTTTGGCTTGATACATTGCTGTATCTGCATCTTGCAAGAGTTCATCAGCTTTGCGATCGCTATTTTTTCCTAAGGCAATTCCCATACAGACCGTAATAAAGATTTCACAATTTGCGACTACGAAGGGTTTTGTAAAACTTTGAAGAATCTTTTGAAGAAATGGCTCTATCGAACTTTCTTCATCAATCTGATGCAGCAAGAAACAAAATTCATCGCCACCCATTCTCGCGAGTAAATCATTGGGGCTGAGGTGCTGCTGTAGACGTTGGGCGATCGCAATTAGTAATTGATTGCCAACAGCATGACCAAAGGAACCATTCACCAGTTTGAATTGATCGCAATCTATATAAACTAAAGCGAGGGATGATTCTCCTGCTTGTAAGTTCTCTTTTAATTCTTGAATTAAGAATGCTCGACTCGGCAACTTAGTGAGAGCATCCTCTAAAAGCATATTTTGCAATTGGGCAGTACGCTTTTGCACCATTGCTTCTAGTTGGGTATTAAAGATTGCTAATTGTTGATATTGCTGGTGAATGCGGATCATTGAGCGCACCCTTGCAGTTAGCTCTAAACGATTGACGGGTTTACTAATAAAGTCGTCAGCGCCAGCAAATAAGCATTGGGCAAGATCCTTTTTGGTGGTTAAGGCTGTAACTACAATAATTGGTACAGCACTCCATTTTGGCATCGCTTTAATCCGCCGACAGACCTCAATGCCGTCCATATCTGGCATCATTACATCCAGCAAAATTAGATCGGGTTGAAATGCTTCAAGATAGGCGATCGCATCTTTACCACTAGCCGCATAATGTAAATGATAGTCTTGATTTTCCTGCTCAAAGTCTTCACTGGTACTTAGGAGCGTTTCAATTACATCAAAATTATCAGGTTCATCGTCAACGACCAGGATTGAAGGTTTGTTCATAGGAATTAATTAAGGACTAATTAAAGATTATTATATAGAGGATTGAGAATCAGATTAATTTGAGTCTAATTAGAGACTAAAAATTTCTGAATAAGTTGTGTTAATTGCCTCAGCTTAACAGGTTTACTTAAATAGTCATTAGCTCCTGCGGCAAGACAATGCTCTACATCTTTGTCCATGGCTAAAGCTGTGATGGCAATTATTGGAACATGATCGAGGCTAGGAATTTTGCGAATCTGTTTGGTAGCTTCTATACCATCCATCACAGGCATTTGAATATCCATCAAAATTAAATCAGGTTTTGATACTTGTGCTAAGGCGAGCGCTTCTTGTCCATTTTGGGCTACCACAATTTTATAGCCTTTAGCCGTTAAGTAGCTAGAAATTGTCATGGTGTTAAGTTCATTGTCTTCTACTAGCAAAATTGTATAGGAACGGCTTTGTGTGTTCTGGTTGCATTCAGAAGCGGTTTCAGTCTGATTGATGACGGATGGCAATACTTTAGTAGATGCTGTATAGGGAAGCGCAATTGTAAAGCAGCTACCGACACCTATTTCACTCGTTAACATGACTATACCACCATGCATTTCCACTATGCGTTTCACTAGCGCTAACCCCAATCCTGTACCCTGATATTGACGATTAAGAGCACTATCGATTTGAATAAAAGGCTGAAACAGCTTACTAACTCATGTTACGCAGAAGCCTAAAAAGGTTTCAGAGACTGCCATTCCAAGTGAGATTGCTGCAAAGCCTTGATATATAATTTGGATTTGAGAGCGAAGTGATTGAGCTTAGAATTAAG
>JBIKYZ010000258.1:0-6785 GCA_044354985.1 Pseudanabaena sp.
CTGGCAAATACTACTATCTTAGTACTCCTAAATCATTAGTGCTTCGATTTCTCATGCCCAATATTTGGGCATCTCTTAATGTGCCGTTCATCCATTTTTTGCTTCAATTTTTTCCAAACTCCAAACAAAATGGCACAGCCATTTTTGTGATCTTAAAACCCTTACTGAGTTTGGTTTTTACTTTACAAAAGTGTGCCAACACTTTTGTGAATTGGTATTACAACGCTTTGCGTTCAAACCCAAACCAAGATAAATTTTGAAAGCGTTGCTTCGCACCGCTTTCAAAATTTATCTTGTGGCTCGTTTGATCGGTAATTGCTGTAAAAAAGAGGAGGTGTTTTGCGCTTCCTCTTTTTTTGAATGATTAAGATAAAATTGTTTTATGCAAATATATCTAGATCATGGTGCAACAGCTCCTACCAGACCAGAAGTCATCGATTTGATGGCGGACGTGATGCGATCGCAATGGGGCAATCCTTCTAGCCTGCATTGGTGGGGCGAACGTTCGACCATGATGATCGAGCGATCGCGCTTACAAGTAGCAAGTTTGATTAATGCAGATCCTGAAGGAATTATTTTCACATCAGGTGGCACAGAGTCGGACAATATGGCGATCATGGGAATTGCAAGGCAATATCGCACGCCACAACACATGATCATTTCCTCTGTGGAGCATTCGGCAGTGCGCTTGCCAGCTCTGTATCTAGAGCAACATGGCTGGGAAATCACACGATTACCTGTTAATCGTCAAGGACTTGTTGAACCAAATGATCTCGCCCGATCGCTACGCCCTAATACCGTACTTGTATCGATCATCTCTGCTCAAAATGAAGTGGGGACGATTCAACCGATAGAGAAACTCGGACAAATTTGTCGTAATGCTGATGTGCTATTTCACACCGATGCGGTGCAAGCGATCGGCAAGATGTCTATTGATGTGCAAACCCTACCAATTGATTTGCTGTCCCTTTCGGCACATAAGTTTTATGGAACTCAAGGAATCGGGGCGCTGTATATTAACCCTCTGACGACTAGGATGCGATCGCTAATTCCGTTAATTCAAGGCGGTGGACAAGAACGTGGCTACCGTTCAGGGACTCAGGCTGTCGCCGCGATCGCAGGTTTAGGTTTAGCTGCCGAACTTGCCGAAAAGGAACTAACGTCAGAATCTCGACGTTTAGCCAAGTTGCGCGATCGTCTATACGCATTGCTTGCGGATATACCTGAACTTATTCCTACAGGGCTGATGGGAGACGGCAGGTTACCGCACCACCTTAGTTTTTATCATCAGTATATTGATGGTCGCCATCTTGTACGCGAAATGAATTTCGCTGGTATTGCCATTAGCTCTGGCTCGGCATGTAGTAGCGGTGCGATCGAGCCAAGTTCAATCCTGTTAGAAATGGGATATTCGCAATCAGAAGCTCGAAATAGTATCCGCCTTACCCTAGGCAAATCCAACAATGAAGCTGATATTGAGTGGACATCTTTAGCCATGCACCAAATTCTGAGCCGCGAAAAATCGTAGAGGCAATTCATGAATTGCCTCTACGATTTTTTACGACATCCAAAAATCAAGGGTGATGCTTTGCATCACCCTTGATTTTTGGATGTCACAAAGCGACTTTCTTAAGGCACGACTAAGACAGGACAGGGCGAAAGATTAATCACTTTTTGGCTAACACTGCTGCCGTCAGGATGTTCTTCGGTCAGGCTCATTCCCCGAGAACCCATCACAATTAAGTCCGCATTAATTTCATCAGCAAAATCACAAATCACAAAAGCAGTTTTACCCTCAGCTATTTTGGTCTTAACCACAATGCCCACTTCCGCAAAGTAAGCCTCAATTTCTTTAATTAGCTCTTGTGATGAATCGCGATCGCTATCACTAGCATCAGGATCATCAACTGATAATAAATATAGCTGCGCGTGATATTTTTGAATCAGATCGATCGCTACGGCTCCAGCTTGGCGGGTTTCTTGACTTCTGTTTAAAGGAAATAAAACAGTTTTAAACATAATTCCTACCTAGCACTGCAATTCGGATATTTGACTGCGAATTCAAGAATTTTTTATTTTCTTGCCTCTATTTTAATAATCAAAAGCATCCAATAATCTTTAAATTTCTTAATTTTTAACATGTTATCACCCAAAAAGAATCAATTGGTTTGTTGCACGACTTCGCCGTGCAACAAACCAATTGATTCTTTTTGGGGGTGATCGCCTATAAGAGCTATTTAGAGGTAAGTAAAAAGCATTTATCTTCATTTTTTGCCGCGATTGCGCTTAACAAACAGCAGACCTTACTACATCAGTGCTAACATTGCGAGATATATAACGAGAAAAAAGTCAAAACGGAAGTAGATTATAGATGGATGCCGTAACAAAAATTATCCCTTTTTATGGCAGGGAAATTAAATTAAGAATTGGCACTTTTGCACCCCAAGCTGGCGGCTCAGTATTAGTCCAGTGTGGGGAGACTGCAATTTTAGTGACAGCGACCAGAGGTCCTGCTCGTGACGGTGTAGATTTTGTACCACTGCTGGTTGATTATGAAGAACGTCTGTATGCAGCAGGTCGGATTCCAGGTGGATTCTTGCGTCGTGAAGGTAGACCACCCGAAAAGGCAACTCTCACTTGCCGCCTAATCGATCGCCCCATGCGTCCTTTATTCCCCAATTGGTTGCGTGACGATGTACAGATTGTTGCCACAACGATGGCGATCGATGAAAAAGCACCACCCGATGTTTTAGCGGTAACTGGTGCATCGATCGCTGCGTTAATTGCAGGATTACCATTTATGGGGCCAATGGCTGGTGTGCGTGTTGGTCTAGTCGGCGATGAATTTATCATCAATCCTACCTATGCAGAAGTTGAGGCAGGTGACCTTGATCTGGTAGTTGCTGGTACTGCTGAAGGCATCATCATGGTGGAAGCTGGGGCTAATCAACTGCCCGAAGCTGACATGATCGAAGCGATCGACTTTGGTTATGAAGCCGTACTGGAACTCATCAAAGCTCAACTTGACTTGCTGCAAGAGTTAGGACTCGCTCTCCCCGAAATCGTTAACCCTGTAACCGATCCCACCCTAGAAAACTTTATTGCCAATACGGTTAAAGATAAAGTTGCACAAGTAGTTGCTAGCTGTGAAAAAGATCGCAATGTGCGCGATGCGGCTCTCGATGCAATCAAGGCTGAGCTTTTAGAAGCGATCGCAGCCTTGCCAGAGGAAGATCCAGTGAAATTGGTTGCTGATAAGAAAGTAATCAGTGCCACTTATAAAGATCTCACCAAAAAGCTGATGCGATTGCAGGTAATCGAGCAGAACGTGCGGATTGACGGACGTAAACTCGATGAAGTTCGCCCGATCTGGACAGAAGTGAGTGTGATTCCTCGCGTCCATGGTAGCGGTTTATTCAATCGTGGATTGACCCAAGTATTGACGATCGCCACCCTTGGTACACCTGGTGATGCACAGGAAATGGACGATTTGCATCCTGATGCGAAGAAGCGCTATATGCACCACTACAACTTCCCACCCTACTCAGTTGGTGAGGCAAGACCAATGCGATCGGCTGGTCGTCGCGAAATTGGACATGGTGCATTAGCTGAACGCGCTCTTTTGCCTGTCCTACCCTCCAAAGCTGAATTTCCCTATGTTCTGCGCCTAGTATCGGAAGTCTTATCTTCTAACGGCTCGACCTCAATGGGTTCAGTCTGTGGTTCTACCCTTGCACTGATGGATGCAGGTGTACCGATCGCCAAACCTGTAAGTGGTGTGGCGATGGGCTTGATCAAAGAAGGCGATGAAGTTCGTATTCTCACCGATATTCAAGGTATTGAGGATTTCCTTGGCGACATGGACTTCAAGGTTGCGGGTACGGATACAGGTATCACCGCCCTGCAAATGGACATGAAGATCACTAGCATCTCTATGGATACAGTGCGTGCAGCCGTGATGCAAGCTAAGACTGGTCGCGCTCACATCATGGGCAAGATGTTGGAATTGCTCTCTGCTCCAAGACCGCAACTTTCTCCCTATGCACCACGCTTACTCACGATTCGCATCGATCCTGAACAAATCGGCATGATCATTGGTCCTGGTGGGAAGAACATCAAGGGCATTACCGAAGAGACTGGAGCCAAAATCGACATTGAAGATGATGGCACTGTCATGATTTCGTCGATGAGTGGTGAAGGCGCTCTCAAAGCCAAGCGGATCATCGAAAACATGACTCGTCGCGTTGGTTCTGGCGATGTCTATCTCGGTAAGGTCACCCGCATTATTCCGATTGGTGCATTTGTGGAGTTCCTCCCTGGTAAGGAAGGAATGGTACATATTTCTCAATTGGCGGAAGGTCGTGTGGGCAAAGTCGAAGATGAAGTTGCCGTTGGTGATGAAGTCTTGATTAAAATCCGTGAAGTTGACAATCGCGGACGCTTTAACCTGACTCGTTTGGGTATTCATCCTGATGAAGCTGCTGCTGCTCGTGCTGCCGCCGCATCTGCTGAATAAATTCCAAAAAAGGGTGGATGCGTGATCGCGCATTCACCCTTTTTTGTTGTAGTTTTGTATTGTAAACAAGAGGATTTATAGTTTCAACTACATTTATATTTTGTAGTTTTAAATCGGAGGGCAATAAATGAAATTTACTGGAAGAATCACAAACATCAAAAAAAACCGACTAACTCATGTGGGTTTATCTCCTCACTTGATGCAAATTTACACTGGAGTATTAGTGGAGATGTTATCTTTTGGGATGCTAATGTTATTGGTGGAATATTTGCCAGTTTGCGTGTAGGAGATATAGTTGAATTTGATTCAGCAATATGGACTAAACCCGATGGTAGTCAGAGGATAAAGGCTACACAAGTTAAAATTCAATCAACACCAACAAATCCTGTTAATACTACAGACTTATTGAAAGATAAGATTATTCACTGCTTAGATAGAATTGAAAAAACATCAAACGTATCTGACTTTGAAGATTTAGTGTTTAACTTATTACGTTTTATAGGCATTAGTACAATTTGTCAATATGATCGACAACATAGTGCTGGATCAGCAGATGGAGTCTTTATACAAGGCAAACTTTGTGTAGTCTATGACTGTACATTAAGAAATCCATATAGACCTCACAAAAATCCACAGATTTTTAATTATAAAAAGCAGCTAAGAGCTGCATCTTCTATCACAATTAATGAGAAGAAAAAAGGCGGTAAAGATGTTGAAAAGACTTTTAATATTCCAGAAAATCGAGAGGTTTGGATTATTACTAGAGGTGACACAAAAATTATTGAAAAGCCCGATGCTATTGATAATATTTGCGTAAGAGAAGTTTCTATTAAAACCCTACTTGATCAACTTAATCAAAAACTTGATTCTAAAATATTTGGAAGATTGAATCTATAAATAATACAGGGTCTTCCGATCGCCTATGTTCACAGTTACTTTTTTAAATGTAAGGATTGCGGTAAAAATACGGCAATTAAAAATATCTGTACATCCTGTGGCGATCGCGAAAAAATTAGAAAAAGTGGCTTACAGTTTTTTTGTGAATGCGAAAAATGTGGTACTTCACAGTTGTTTCATACTAATCCCTAGATCAATAGTTGATTAGTTTGAGAGTTATAGCCTTATCCACTTTTATCAAGACAAATCAAAACCCAAATAGTGAGAGGCGGCGCTTTGCGCCGCCTCTCACTATTTCATTCCCATTTCACAATCTCCTGAAATAATCTGCTTAGTTCCATAAAATCCATAAAAACATTGCCCATGTTGAGATTTTCTGTTTCAGGAGTGATATGTTTACCACTTTGCGTTTCTTTATTTGCTAATCCTGCTTTAGTACTTGCCCATGCAGGACATGGTAATGAATTTAAAGGAAGCAGTACAACTCAAACTACGGGGATTTCTGTGGATCAGGAAGTTGCTAAGCGGCTGGGCATCACAGTAGAAGCAGTCAAACGGCAAGCTCTCAAACTATCAATTAAAACCACTGGACAGATCGAAACTTTACCAAGTCAAAAGGCTAAGGTAACGACTCCGATTAAGGGAACGATTTTAGCTTTATTAGTAGAACCTAATCAAAAAGTAGAGGCGGGGCAACCTCTTGCAGTTTTATCGAGTCCTGAGTTAGCAGAATTACAGGTGGATGCGATCGCAAAGCAATCAGAAGCAGATGGCAATGCAATGTCCGCGATCGCAAATCTGCAATTAGCGGAACAAAATCTTGCTCGGCAAAAATCTCTAGTTAAAGCTGACATTCAACAAGCTCAAACAGAACTGAATTTAGATAAGGAACGTTACGATCGCGATCGCGAATTGTTTACGCAAGGTGCAATCACCAAGCGACAAATGCAGGAATCAGAATCTAAATATGTGGCGGCTAAGTCAGCTTTAGCCAAAGCATCAAGTCGCTTACCTTTGCTAGAAGCGGAGGCGCAAATGAGTCGGGCGGCGGCGGATCTGCAAGTAGCGCGATCGCGAATTTCTTTGAGTGGTGCGGTTTATGAAGCAAGGCGCAATCAATTAGGGGCGATCGCTAATCCTGATGTTACGGTGACGGTGGTTAGCCCGATCGCTGGTGTAGTTAGCGATCGCGAGGCAACCTTGGGCGAATCGGTGGAGGAGTCGGGCAAGCCGATTATGACGATTGTGAATTGGAGTTTGGAAAAAATTGAAGCAAAAAATGGATGAACGGCACATTAAGAGATGCCCAAATATTGGGCATGAGAAATCGAAGCACTAATGATTTAGGAGTACTAAGATAGTAGTATTTGCC
>JBIKYZ010000059.1:0-21601 GCA_044354985.1 Pseudanabaena sp.
CTTTTCTAGTCGTCTTAATCGCAAAATCCTTGCTCACACTCTTTGTTTTTGGCTCAACCGACACTCTCTTCATCCTTTACAGTTTGAAGAATTGGTTGTTTCATAATTCTTTGTTGCACATCGCGTGTTTATTGCCTTTGTTATCCACAAAAGACCACAATTCATCCATCTGTATGGTCAAACGGTGCTTTGTTTTTGCTTCTACCTCAACCTGTTGAGTTACGTCCTCATATTTATGATTGACGTAACTCTGCAACCATCGTTCTGAAATATTGAGGACTCTGGCAATTCCAGCTAGTGGGATTTTTTCTAGTAGTAGTTTCTCAAGAAGGTCTTAAGTGTCTTGGGTACGCTCTGAAACTCTCTGCCACTGTGGATTTTCTGCAAATTGACGACCACAGTCCCGACATTTATAATTTTGTTTTCCATGTCGTGTACTGCCGTTTTTTACCACGGATACGGACTGGCAGGATGGACAGGATGGCTTTGCTTCTGACATTACTTTACTCTGTATCAACTATCTGGATATTTTCCTACATCCTTTCCTTTTTAGGACTACCAGTCTCTCATCCCCTAATTCACAACTCGCAAAGTTTTTGTCCCACCAGTTCATCATTTTTCTTCCTGCTTTTTCTTGATTTTTTATACTTTAACCCCATCCGTACCCTTTGTCTGGAAAACTCTTCTGGCTTACCTTTCAAAGATGCCGTGAAAAGTAAGCCCCTTGCAAAGGGGAGGGAACAAGATTTCTAGTCTTCCCCCTTAGCAAGGGGGAATTAAAGGGGGTAAGTCCGACTTGTGTATACACGGTAGCTTAAAAAGGGGATTTGGGGGCAGCTAGCTCAATTCTTAAATAGTTTCTTAACCATAACGGTGTGTATGCTCATGCCCATCTGCCGCCTGCCTCGATAGACGACGACGCTCTAAACGGCTGAGAATACGTGTATACAAATCTTCCTCCACAATTGGCTTGCTGAGATAATCATCAGCGCCAGCGATAAACAATTGACGGATTGTTTCCTGATCTCTATGGGCTGACAAAAACACAATCGGTAAATCTTGCCATAGCGAAGATGCTCGCATAGATTGACACAAATCCATACCGTTACAGTCGGGCATAATCAAATCTAAAATTAGTAGATCAGGAGAAGTTGATTCCAAAACCTGCCAAAATTGTTGGGGATCTTGCAATGCGATCACCTCAAGCTCCCAACGTTCCAGTAAACCCCGCAAAATATTAAGAATAAGCGGATCGTCATCAACAATCATTACTTTGGAGCGATCGCTTTGCTGTTGTGGTTGATGAGATGGGGACTGAGAGGTAGAAAGGATAGGAGTTACAGTCTTCTTAAGTGGGGCGCTAGTACTTGCCTCTAAATTGGTAATCAATTGCCGTAACATCGGCGTATCAGTCTGCTCTAAAGCAAAATCACTTTTTAGGATTTGCTCAATCTCACGCGCAATCGCCGATCCTTCTGGGAAACCTAATGAACCCATTGATCCAATTAGCCGATGCGCCTCTACATATCCGTCATAGCGCAAATCTGCTTCCAAGTTGCCCTGATCCAAGGCGATCGCTACTCGACGTAAAAGCGCGATCGATTCTGGCAAAATTGCGATTAATTTCTTGGTCATTATCGCAATTACCTCCAACACTCGCGATTTATCTATCTGCGGCAAGGCTTCCTCAGGCAAAGGATTTGTCGTCACTACAGACTGAACATCTAGCCTCTCCGTAGCTACTGGCGCAGGTTTGAGACGATATCCCAATCCATATAATGTCTCAATCGGATCTATAGGCAGTCCCGATGCCTTCAGCTTGTGACGTAATCCCTTAATATGTGTAGTCACCGCCTCCTCACTGGGAAACTCTCCCGCCGACCACACCTGATCTAGCAAAGCACCACGATTAAACACCTGTTGTGGATACCTGAGAAATAGCTCTAATAGTCCATATTCCTTATGCGTTAAGCGCAAAGATTTCTGCTTATAAGTAACGGTATTCGTTCTAAGATCTAGATGAAGCTGCTCCCATGTTAATTCTTGGATGAGCGTATCGCGATCGCTATAGCGACGTAATAGCGCCCGAATCCTAGCCACTAATTCTTGAAAGTTATAGGGCTTCACCACATAGTCATCAGCACCTGCCTCTAAACCCATCACGCGATCGTTGGTACTATCCTTTGCTGTTAGCAATAGCACGGGGGGATTATAACCAGCGGCGCGAAGCTTGGCACATAGCTCAATGCCATTGCTATCAGGCAACATAATATCGAGAATAATCAAATCGTAGGCATAGGTTTCGATATATTGCCATGCAGTCTTAGCATTGAGAGCGGAATCAATTGTGTAATGCGACTCTGCAAGTAGCTGCGAAAGTACTTCCGCAGAATGTAGATCATCCTCAACCAGTAAGATTTTCAAAATATCTTTTACCTTATTGTGAAACACGCATCTGGGTAGTCATTACATCTATCTTCCTCTTAAATAATTACATATTGGGCAAGATGTATTGAGTAAGTCTATACGATGGTTTTTTTATTAATGAGTATTACCTAATCTTAGATAGATAGATGTTATTCGCTTGTCTCTAATCTCATAGCTTATCCCTCTAGATACTCTACTAGTGCCATCAAATCTTCTATGCCTCGTTTTACGCGATCGCGAATAGCATCATCCAGCTTAGGATTTTGTAAAGCAACATCTTGGATTGCTTCTAGCCACTTTGACATAGATAAATGGCTAATGGCTTCACGCAGCCCCATATTGGTAAGCATCGCAAGATGAAAACTCTTGACATCCTGCCCGCTGTAAGCGTAGAAACCATACAACAGCTCAAGTTTTTCAGGTGTGTATTCGTGATATTGATCGAGGGTGATTGGGGCACGATCTAGTTGGGGTTGAGGAACTGGAGGTGTGGTCATACTGTTTTTGCCAAGATATTTTAGAAAGGGCGCTAAGCGCCCCAACGCTTAACTTACGAGTCTATTGCATAGATTTTCGAGCGAGACTAACTGCTTTGACAAAGCTATAGACACCTACAGGTAAGCTGATTAGCAAAATTGCCCAAGTAGTAGCAAAGCCAAAATCTGGCGCACCGTATGACAATTCATAAATGCAACCAACAAAGGCGATCGCGGCAACAATAGAAATGAGCAAAATTAGTTGAGCTTTTATATAATCGGGTGACATAAGTTAGATTTTATAGGGCTTGATGTTTAGTATTATTAAGGATGAAGGTGAGTAGCGCATCGCGTTGCTCACCTTCATATTCGCATATAGACTGATACGTGATGGAAACCAGATATAACCCCCAGCAGATCGAACCCAAATGGCAAAAAGTTTGGGCTGAGAAACAACTTGACAAAGTAAGCAACGATGCAATTGGTGCAAACAAAAAGAAATTCTATGCGCTGTCAATGTTTCCCTATCCATCGGGCGATCTGCATATGGGGCATGTCCGTAACTACACGATCACCGATGTAATTGCCCGTTACAAAAGAATGCAGGGCTATCAAGTGTTGCACCCAATGGGTTGGGATGCTTTCGGGTTGCCTGCGGAAAATGCAGCGATCGATCGCAATACGCATCCTGCAAAGTGGACTTATGCCAATATCGACAATATGCGATCGCAGCTTCAGCAAGTGGGCTTGTCCTACGACTGGGATCGCGAGTTAGCAACATGTTCTCCCGACTATTACAAATGGACACAATGGATCTTTTTGCAATTTTTGGAAGCAGGTTTGGCTTATCAAAAAGAAGCAAAGGTTAACTGGGACCCAATCGATCAGACTGTAATTGCCAATGAGCAGGTAGATAATGAGGGGAGATCTTGGCGATCAGGCGCATTGGTGGAAAAGCGCAAATTGCGTCAATGGTTCTTGAAAATCACCGACTATGCCGAGCAGCTTTTGCAAGATTTGGACAAGCTTAATGACTGGCCCTCTAGCGTCAAGATCATGCAAGCCAACTGGATCGGCAAGTCCACAGGTGCAGAGCTAAGTTTTCCCATTGTTAATCCTGTAGGGGCAATTCATGAATTGCCCCTACAGGATTGTGAAAAAATTACAGTTTTCACCACCCGTCCTGATACCGTTTACGGTGTGAGCTATGTTGTGCTTTCCCCTGAGCATCCCTTAGTCGAGACTTTGACCACTGCTGCTCAAAAAGAATCCGTCAGCAAATTTATTGAAGAAGTCAAGAATCTTAGCGAAATCGATCGCACATCTGATGATCGTCCTAAACGTGGCGTTGCGATCGGCGCAAGTGTGGTTAATCCATTTACAGGTAAAGAAGTTCCCATCTGGATTGCCGATTATGTTCTCTTTGAATATGGCACAGGCGCAGTCATGGGAGTTCCTGCCCACGATGTCCGCGACTTTGCTTTTGCGAAGCAATATAACCTTCCCATTCAAACTGTAATCACCTCTAACTCCCCTCTCCCCGTGGGAGAGGGGCAGGGGGAGAGGGAATCTGCCTATACCGAAGCAGGAATCATCATTAATTCAGGCGAATTTGACGGCTTAGATTCCATAACTGCGAAAACTAAGATCATTGAACTCGCAGAAAAGAATCAATGGGGAACCGCCAAAATCACCTATCGCTTGCGTGACTGGTTGATTTCGCGCCAAAGATATTGGGGCTGCCCAATTCCCGTCATCCATTGCCCTAGTTGCGGCATCGTTCCCGTTCCCCATGCTGATTTACCTGTGATCTTGCCTGAAGATGTGGAACTCACAGGACGCGGAGCTTCGCCTCTCGCTCAGAAGGATTCGTGGATAAATGTGGATTGTCCTAAATGCGGCACGGCGGCAAAGCGAGAAACCGACACGATGGATACCTTTATCGATTCCTCTTGGTATTTCTTGCGGTTTGCCGATGCGAAGAATGATCAAGAAATAGGCGATCGCAATGCTATCAATAATTGGATGCCCGTTGATCAATATGTTGGTGGTGTGGAACACGCAATTTTGCATTTGCTCTATTCACGGTTTATGACTAAGGTTTTGCGCGATCGCGGCTTACTCAAATTCGATGAACCTTTTACGAGATTGCTGACTCAGGGGATGGTGCAGGGCTTAACCTACATGAACCCCAACAAAGGTGGCAAAGACAAATGGATTCCATCTTCACAGGTCAATCCCCAAGATCCCAAAGATCCGAAAACAGGCGACCCCTTACAAGCGCTATTTGCAACGATGTCCAAATCTAAGGGCAATGGGGTATCGCCTGTAGATGCGATCGCTAAATATGGAGCCGATACATTACGGATGTTCACACTCTTTAAAGCGCCTCCTGAAAAAGATTTAGAATGGGAAGATGCCGATGTCGAAGGTCAACAACGCTTTTTAAATCGCGTTTGGCGCTTAGTTACTAACTTTGCGGAAACTAAACAGAATGGCATTTCTAAAAAAGTTGATAAGAATCTGCGTCGCGCCATCCACATCGCGATCAAGGAAGTTTCCGAAGATTTCGATGGTGGCTATCAACTAAATACTGCCATTTCAGAAATGATGAAGCTTAGCAATGCTTTGCAAGATGCTGAAGATAAGAGTTCCGCAACGTTCCTAGAAGGAATCGAAACTCTCTTAACTTTGCTTGCTCCCTTTGCGCCACACATTTCTGAGGAACTCTGGTCATTAATTGGAAATGAAGACTCAATTCATTTACAGCCTTGGCTGACCCATGATCCAGACGCGCTTACCGTTGATGAGATTACGCTCGTAATTCAAATCAATGGGAAAGTGCGTGGCAGTCTCCAAGTACCATCTAGCGCTAGCAATGACAAGCAAGCATTGGAAGAATATGCGCGTAGTTCAGATGCGGCGCAGAAGTATCTAGAAGGTAAGGAGATTAAGAAGGTGATTGCTGTCGTAGGTAAGTTGGTGAATTTTGTAGTTGTCTAATTTGTGGGTGGTGTTTATCGCCACCCTATCTATTTACTCAATAACGAGGCGATGTCTTTATGGAAGAATTATTGACTCTGAAGGAATTGCTAGTTTGTGGTGATATTCCTGCGGCGATGGTTTTGGTTGAGGAAATGACGGAGATGAGTAAGGACGACAAAATCAGCAAAATCTTCAGCTACAGCATTATTTTATTAGTTCATCTCATTAAGCAAAAGGTAGAAAAACGCACCACGCGATCATGGGATCTTTCAATTTATAACTCGACAACTCAAATTCGGCGTGCAAATCAGCGTCGTAAGGCTAAGGGAACTTATCTTAGCAAATTAGAACTTACTGAAACCTTAGCAGAAGCATATAATATTGCGCTTTCTAGTGCAGCGATCGAGGCTTTTGAAGGACGCTATGAGGCGGATGAGTTAGCGGCAATGTGCGATCGCGATGAGATTCTGGCAGATGCAGTAAAATTAATTGAGCAGGAATCAGTTAATTAAGCGGTTACAAGAAAAAATAGGAGTTTATATGCATTTACAAAGAGTTCAAGTTCCTGATTTTCGGGTTCTAAAAGATGTAGATATCACTTTCGAGAAAGATTTTAATCCTAGAGTTTTCCCACTTGGCAGTCAAAATGGTGGCGGGAAAAGTACTTTATTGCAGTTGATTTTTGTATTGCTACATTGTCCAACTAATCCTGATCGTCTGTCTGCTTTAAAGAATTTAATTGATGGGTTTAATTTGCGTGAAAACGAGGATAGAAGGGTACTAGCAAAACTTGATATTTGGGATGGCGAAAAATTAGTAGAGCTAGAATATTTTGTTTGTGACGATACTTATATTGATGGAATATTAAATTTTGTACGAAATAAGCAAGATGAGAGAGAGCCAAATTATTTCTTTCAAATGTTTTTGGAATTAGAAGATATTCAACAAAAAATATCTGAAATTCCTAGTGAAGAAATAACACTAAAAAATATTATCGAACAAATTGAAACTAGGAATAAAGAAAGAAGTTCTTCTTCAAAATTTCCTGATCGTCTAAAGACACGTTTATTAAGTTTAGATATTGAGCTTGACTCTATTGAAATTGATTATTCAGATTCTAACTACTTAATTAAAATCGAGAAAGAGCTAAAACTACAGTTATCGAATAAACATCTAGAATTAAGAATTAAAGAAAAGCTGTTATCTAATAATATTCATGAATTTATAAAAGATATTAAATCGGTTAATATTGAATATATAACTATTTGCACATCGGAAGCTAGTAATTATAAGAATAAAGCTTTACTATGTAGTATAAACAATAAAAATACAAATTTTGATGAACAATTCTTGAATAAATTGTCAAACAAAGTATTTTTATCTGCTCCATCTACTCAAGTATTTCTGTTCCTTCCTAAGAAAACAATAAAATCTCTTTTTACTGATAAAAATAATTATCAATTAGAGCTTACGAGAATGAACTCTAATTTGTCGGGATTTTTTACCTATGACTTCTTAGCAACCGATATTTTAATTGAAGCTTTTGAAAAAGCCAGAGATAAAGACTTTAAAGAAGCTCTTAAAACTGGTGAATATGGTAAAAACTATAAAAAACTGTTACAAGATTTAGATTTCTTGCTGCATGATAAACAAGTTAATCTTACAGATGATTTTTCTGGTTTAACTTTTAAACTTGATAGATTTAAAGATAGTATTGAGCTTTATCCAGAAGATTTGAGTCATGGCGAATTAAAAAGACTTAGTGTTTATGTCTGGTTGAAATATCAAAATATTGAAGATGCAATTGTATTAATGGATGAAGTTGATCTTGCATTGCATCCAGACTGGCAGTATCGAATTCCAACAGACTTGGCTGAGTGGTCTCCTAGTAATCAATATATATTAGCAACTCATTCTTATGAAGTATGTGAAGCATTAACTCCCTCTCATGTGAAGATATTAAAACCAAAACTCACTGAAAGACGTGCTAACTAGTTATGAGCTTTAATCAAGAAGAATTACAAAATTATTGTAAATACATTTTAAAGCAAGAAAGAATTCGCGATAGGATTCTTGTTCTATGCGAAGGAAGAATACTAAAGGAACTAGTTAAAATATCTAGATCCCCTGAATCTTATCAAAATCAATTGACTCAAGTTGATCAAGATGAAAAGACAACCCCAGATTCATCTTTTTATAAAAAATGTATTCCAGATTCTTGGTTTCAGTTTGATTTAGCACCAAAATTTTTTAACTGTGGAAACTGTGATGACGTAATTAAAATCTACCTTGCACTATCAGAAATACTAGCTCAGGATATAGACAACAAATATATTCATCCTAAAGAAATATTTGCCATCATAGATTTAGATAATCAAATAAGGAAGATTAATAACTATCCATTTAAAACTACACAAGAAATATTTTTTAATCTTTACGAAAACACAAAAATAAACAAATCCAATGCTGAAGCAAATCATAGAATATGGGTAACAGGTTTGATCCATAAAGAAGCTTATTTTCTAATTCCAGAACTTCAGTCATTTTTTGATAGACATAAACCACAGTTTTTTTACAAAAACAGCAAAATATCACTTCCAGATATTTATCATTCAATGATTCTTGAAATTGAACAAGACAAAAATTTAGCTGCCAATTTAGAAGTAATTAGCCCTCGTATAAAAAATTGTTTGGAATTAGATTTTAATAATTTAGATCAATTAAAAGATATTTGGTTAAATCTATTTAAAAATGAGACTAATGAGAATAGAAAGCGCGAACTAATATTAAGTTTACTCACTGTGATAAATATTAAAGATAATTACTGGAAAAATATCAAGCCAGAACAAGGTCTAAATGCTCATCAACATAGAGAACAACTAGAGTTAGAAATTGCAAGCAAGTTCTATGCAAAACAAACCGACGATGAAGCGGCGGCGAAATATCATATTCCCTATTTTTTTAAAATGTTGCGTAAATTTGCTTGATGGATAGGCGATCGCACTGACAAATACTTATCGCCTCCATCAAGAGCTTTTGGTTTCAAATAGGCTTATTGAGGAGCACCCAAGAAATCGCGCTTGCCTAGCTCAACACCGCAATGTCTAAGAATGTCATAGGCAGTTGCCACATGGAAATAGACATTTGGCAAAATGAAGAACAGTAAATAGGCTTGTCCTGCAAAAGTCATTGTTTCTTTACCCACAGGCAAAGTAATTACTTTTTCCTCCGAACCATCAATCTGTTCGGGAGTGAAAGACTCGATGAATGCAAGTACATTCCGAAGCCGCTCGCATAGTTCCGCAAAAGTAGTTTCCTTATCTTCTAATGCAGGTGCTTCTGCACCTGCCAACCTTGCCACACCGCGTCTAGCAATATCCGAAGCAATTTGCACTTGACGGCTGAGCGGCAACATATCGGGATACAAGCGACTCGCTATAAGCACAGCGGGATCGATTTTTTTTGCTTCCGCATGAGCCGCTCCCTTTTCTAAAATTGCGATCAGATTATTCAGCGATCGCATTAGGGAAGGAACTGCAACCTGATACATAGAAATAGGCATTAATAATTCTCCAGATTCTTTAAAAATTAATCTTTGTTACTTGAGTATCACTATAACCGATTGCGACTTTTTTGAATTCACCTTAAGGCACTACAAAAAACTCTTAGTGCGATCGCTCAAACAAAGCCACCCACAAACGACGCGAGCCAATTTGGGAGCTATAAAACAATAGATCGATTAATAGTTTTAAGGCTAAGCGTTGAATCTCTTCAGGTTTAGCTTGCTCCTCCTCAGCCATCCTCTCTTGATACAGACTATTAAAGCGATCAAGGTAATCACCCAAAATAGGTTCGCGGTGGGGCGTACGCTTTAGAGCCGTGCATTTCTCTAACTGAGCAACCGCATTGCGGATTGCAAATTGTTGCTGTGCAGCAAGCGTACAACTAATTAAAGTCATTGCCCTAGCCTCATCAACATCTAGCTTTTTGCGCCCTTTGCCCTTGCGTAATGGGCTAGCCTGTCGCAAGCGCCACAACGTAATGCGATCGCTTAAAATCTCTTCAAATCCTAACTCTTCGGCAACCGCCAACATTTCATCGGAACCAAGTCCCGTCAATGATTCTAGGGCAAGCAGCACTAAATCCAAATGCGCCTTGATTGCCTGCAATTGAGGCAAATCTGGATTTTCAAAGGATGGCGCAGGATTGGAGGTCATGAGTCTGAACTGGATTTAATTTGAGGTAAAGGTGGTAAAGGTAAAGGACGATGTTTACTTCTTGACTTGTCGGTTGTAGCTTTAGTTGCATTGTCCATCAAAGTAATATCGCCTAATTTCACGCTTAATTTATCACTTGGGATATCAATTACTTCACTCCGTGAAGCACTCCGCGCTCTTCCTTGCGTTGCCCATGCTTGCATAAAGCTAATCTGTTCCCTAGCCGTACTAGCTAAAGGATAGGTTTCTGCGATCGCACCTAAAATATCCTCGGTACTAACATCGCGCTGTTCATGGAAAGCTCGATACATACCTTCAACGATCGCCTGTTCAATTTCTGCGCCACTAAACTCTTTAGAAATTGCGGACATTTTATCAATGTCGAAATTGCGTAATTCCATCGGGCGAAAACGTTTCAAATGGAGCAAGAATATTTCTTTGCGTTCTTCATAGGTAGGTAGATTAATAAAGAACAATTCATCAAATCGTCCTTTTCGCAATAGTTCGGGCGGTAAAGCATGAATGTTATTCGCCGTAGCTACAACAAATACGGGACTAGATTTTTCCTGCATCCATGTTAGTAATGTTCCCAATACACGCTGACTCGTTCCCGAATCGCCCGTACTATTAGAAATACCTCCAAAAGCCTTATCGATTTCATCAATCCAGAGAATACAAGGAGCAAGAGCTTCGGCTAGCTGAATCGTTTGGCGAGTGCGGCTTTCAGACTGTCCAACTAGACTGCCAAATAATCGCCCCACATCCAATCGTAATAGTGGTAACCGCCAAAGATTTGCGATCGCCTTCGCACACAGACTCTTACCTGTGCCTTGAATGCCTAGTAGCAAAACACCGCGAGGATTCGGTAAGCCAAAGGCTCTCGCTTCATCAGAAAAGGCTTGCTGACGCTGCATCAGCCACAGCTTGAAATTATCCAATCCCCCAATGCTGTCTAGCGTTTCATTGGGTGTAAAAAATTCTAAAAACTCCGTTTGACGAATCCGTTTTTGCTTCTCAATTAAAACCCGATCAATATCTGATTCATTGAGAAAATGTTTCTGCACAATTGATTTAGATAGAGTATGACAAATGCGATCGCGGGTCATACCCATACAAGCTTTAATCAGTTGTTCAAGGCTGTTCCCTTCCATTCGTAGCTGTTCAGGCGGAATCATCTGTTCGATGATATTCCGAATTTCTGTATTTTCAGGTAATGGGAAGTAGAGCACCGCAACCTGTTCTTCGAGTTCCGATGGCATCTCTAGTAAGGGACTCAACAGAATCAAAGTCTTCCGTGAATTGCGAAAACTTCGATAGAGATTTCGTAGTTGGCGGACCAAAATTTCATCAAGACGCTGCGAGGCTAAGCGTCGATGTAAATCTCGAAATATATAAATAGTCGCCGCTTGCCGATCGCTAGTTTCAACAATTTGCAAAGCTTGCAGCAAATTGTTTTTGCCTTCTTGATTATGCTCAAAACCACGCACGAGATCGTAATAATGCATCTGACGTGGTGGACCACATTCTTTTGCAACTTGGGCGATCGCCTTTTCAGCGCGTTCTTCTTCCCATGTCACGACATAAATAATCGGGCATTTAGCACGTATCAGCAAACTAAGTTCTTCTTTAAAATTGAGAGATTTCATTCTAATAACTGATTATGCTTTTTGTTTATGTCAAGGTTTAAGTTGATCCAGTTCAATCATTTCTGTTCTTAAGCCCTCCATAATGATGTAGGGGGGCATCATTGCATTGACAAAACGAAATCGATAGTGTCTCTCAACCCCTTTTTTCTCTAAAATATTACCTCTAGACTCTTCGCAAAATTGATTAAGATGTCGATTAAATGCAGAAGTTGTAGTGTATTCCTTACCTAAAATTATCGATAATGGCTCTCTAACATCAACCGCTCGAAAACAGCCTGTCTCATCTTTTTTTGCCAAAGCACAAGCCAATAAAACTTTGGGATAAATAGTCTCTTGTCTAGAACTAAAAATTGAGGTTGAATAAGTACTCATGATACTATGCTGAGCATTTTCGCAGGCTTGTTTAATTGCTTTTGCGAGATGATTGACATTAATATTTGAGCTATTTTCTCGTATTGCTGACTGAGAAGCATGTAAAGCTAGTAAGTGAACATAATTTGGTAATCCTTGAGAGAGAAAAACAATAGATTTTATTACATCCTGATCCATTGTCATGGATAGAAGCTCTAGTCCTTTACGGAGAATTTCGGTTAATTCATCAGACGACATTCGCGGCATTTGGATCTGAATTAGCGCTCTTTCAATTGAAAGATGTTCGGCGATTAATTCTTCTACAGAGTTAGCAACTCCAACTAATATGAGCGTTACATTAGTAGAATGATCCGAAAGAGTCTTAATCGTATCAGCCATAAAAGCTGTGAAATAGGGGTCACGATTAAGTCGATCCATCTCATCGACAATGATGATTGCGGAACCAGTTATTTGGCGTTGTAGACGGACTCGAATGAACTCTGGATTAACTTGATGTGGTTCAAAGTCCAGAGTCTGGGCGTTTTCAAGCTCTAAAAAAATCTTGCACCACAATTGATCAAACCGATCTTCATTATCGCAATTGACAATAACTGACTTGAACTGTTCTTGAAATCCTCTTAGTCTCTTCAGTAATACATTTGCAAGGGAAGTTTTGCCTACTCCGCGCTCTCCAAATAAAATTGCGTGCTGTCCACGCTGACTGACAGCACCAATAATTCTATTGAGTTGGTTAACTCTTCCAGCAAATAAAGCTTGATTGTCAATCGGAGCACTGGGCGTAAAAACTTGCCCTGATTGCATAAATCGTACCATCATGTCTGGTGATTCTGGTGTTCCTGAACTCTCCATTAACTAGATACCTACTTTTCTGAGACTTACTTTGTCTAGACTACACTATATCTAAGCGAACTTTGTGACAACTTATTGACGCACTAAAAGAAATCGTC
This sequence comes from Pseudanabaena sp., assembly GCA_044354985.1. Lineage (GTDB taxonomy): Bacteria > Cyanobacteriota > Cyanobacteriia > Pseudanabaenales > Pseudanabaenaceae > Pseudanabaena. The sequence goes on from JBIKYZ010000059.1 coordinate 13,071, forward strand.
ATTTGCTAACTGTCGATGTGGTGTTGGTAGAGATTTTAAATGACTGAGAAATTGTAACAGCTCATCATTGGTTAATTGCTGGCGTGACTTTTTATCAAAAGTCCTTACCAAATAATCACGCCCCTGTGTTTTGGTCCAACTTAGCCGCTCCATCTCCACATCGATTTTAGAAATTGCGTCTGATAGATCAACAGGCTCAGGCGAAATTTGGGGAGCTGAGGACTTGCTCGCAGATATTTCCGTTGGGCGCGATAAAGAATCTAACGCTATATCAGCTTCGGGTAGATGATCATTCCCTCCATATTCAGTGGCGTAGTCTATGGCTGACTCAGCTTGAATGGTCTGCATCGTATGTGTCAAGGGGAGAGAATCATTATGCTCAGTCATCTGCCCCGATCCCCCCGACCCTAACGCATTAAAATTAGCAGAAGGGAGGGAGTTGATCGCTGACTCCCGTGACACTTGCGTTAGCATCGGCGATCGCCCTCCATAATTGCCGTAGTTATTATCAAAACTATTGTCGAAGGCAAGCCCTGCGATCGCTAGGGCTCGTTTTACAGCACGATCTTCCGCTATTTCGAGATCGCTATCTACCGCCGTAGCCGTTCCCATGATCGCATCTCCTTCAGAGACGATCGCCCTAAAAGCATGAAGCCCATCTATTTTAGGTAGCATCTCTGTCTGGATACGACCTTGAGGATATTGAGAGCGAAACTGGGCGAACATAAATAGGTACAAAATCAATTTTTTGAGGAAATAATCTGCAAAACAGAGAATATCTTATAGCAGTTTTCCAACTTATGAGAACGAAAGCAAATGGCGGTCTTTAGTGCAGCCACTGACTACCTAGGTGTCAAAAAAGTAGGCAAAAGGAGGCGTGTAACCAGGAATTTTATTTTCATCTACTTCATCAATCTGATCGGGATCAAGATATTCATTGGCGTAGCGTAAATAAACTTTTTCGCTGACAAATAAATCAAATAAATCAGGATCAATATGGTTACCCTGCTTCATTTTACCGAGGATTTGCAGGCATTCTGTCAAAGTTTTACCTTTTTTGTATGGGCGATCTTTAGCGCTAAGTGCTTCAAAAATGTCGGCTATTCCCATCATTCTTGCAGGTAAAGATATTTGTTCGCGAGTTAGACCTTTTGGATAGCCTTTACCATCCATGCGTTCATGGTGACCGCCAGCATATTCTGGTACTCGACGCAGATTGCGCGGATAAGGGAGTTTCTCAAGCATTTCGATTGTGACCACAATGTGATCATTAATCGTCTTGCGCTCTTCTGCTGTAAGTGTTCCTCTAGAAATATTCAGGTTGTACACTTCATCATCAGACAAGAAATTTACCTCCGCACCTTTAGGATCAATCCAGCGATAGGTGGCAATTATTTGCAAGCGCTCTTTATACTCATCACTCATAAATTCTCCCCCAATATTACAAATGCGGAGAAAATCTTGATCGCTAGAATATTGGGCAAGTTTTTGCTGAAATGCTGCCTCTAACTCAGGAATGACAGTGAGGTTGCCAGACTCGATCGCAGCCATTTTTTGATTGAGAAAACTAATTTCAGCATCCCGCTTTAATATTTCAAAGCGAGTATTGATTAAGTGAATACGATCAAAAATTGTTTCTAATTTCGTAGCTTTATCGATCACATGCACTGGAGTAGTGACCTTACCACAATCATGGAGTAGCCCCGCAATTTTCAGTTCGTAACGTTCATCTTCATCTAATTTAAAATCCTTAAAAATGCCATAATCAGCTTCGCAAGCAGCGTCTGCGATCATCATCGTTAAGGTGGGGACACGTCGGCAGTGAGCACCATTGTAGGGCGATTTTTTGTCGATCGCTTCAGACATGAGATTAATAAATGACTCGAACAATTCGCGAAATTGACCGATCAATTTGTTGTTTGTTAAGGCGATCGCGGCTTGGGATGCTAAAGATTCGCCGATGCGCTGAGAGACCTTAGAAAATTCAATAATCTGATTGTCTTTAGACCCTTTAGCATTTATTAGTTGCAATACCCCAATCAATTCATTCTCATGATTCAGCATTGGCAATGTCAAAAATGACTTTGAGCGATAGCCCATTTTTATGTCAAAAGCTCTAGTTCCTGCAAAGTCAAAGCCATCAGCAACATAGGCATCAGGAATATTAATCGTTTTTTTATATAAAGCGGCATGTGCTGCCACCATCGTATTGTTAGGCTTGCCTACCTCGTCATAGAGAGGTAAAGCGGAAAAAGGGATTGGCTCCCCTAGTTTTGCCCCCATCATGATCCCTAGTGAGTCATTCATGATGATTTCAAATTGAAGATGTCTTTTATCTTCAGATGCTAGATATAATGTCCCCCCATCAGCATTTAAGATGGTTTTTGCCCCTTTCAAAATCATCTCTAGCAATTTGGGCGTATTTTTTTCTGCTGAGAGCGCAATACCGATGTCATTTAGCTTTTCGATTAGTTCAAAAGATTCTGATTTAGTATCGTCCATGTCCATATTTTGCATCTCTATTTGTCAACAGCGTCTTTTTTTGGAAATGTTATAAGGGAATAAGTTTGTTAATTTTTATTGGTTTGATTGGGTTGAACCAAAACTTTTGGTAAAGGTGGCAAACCATTCTTTTTCCAGAACTGTTGAAATTGTTGGGGCTGAGCTAGCCGCCATCCAAATAATAAGATCGCGACTAAAAATGTTGTTGCCAAACCAAATTTCACAAGAATTATTGCAATTTGTCCATAATTCGGATTGGCTTTTTGGTTATCTTTTATTTTTTGTTCAGCATTAAGACTTGAGCTCGAAGCACCTAAATATATAGTATCGGTTTGACGCGGAAATTGATTAGTTGCTTCAGATATTTGTTTTTGTAAATACTTGATTGACTGATACACAATTGGTGGTGCTTGATCGGTTCTAGACCATTGTCTGGCAACAGCGGAGGGAATAGCACATAGGTTCTTGGATTCTAATTTGGCAATGCGATCGCGTAAAGATATTTCATCAGAAATTAAAACTACACATTGTGTTGGATGAGCATTCGCTACCCCAACTGCACTTTGAGCAACATTGATCATCAATCTTGCCTGACGACTGAGATTTTGAGTAGCTCTAATCACTAAGTCAGCATGTTTGGCTGTTAGGGTTGTAACTTGCCAGTTCAAATCTGACGAATTTTGAAATTGTTTTGCGTTTGACTCATTACCTTCGGCTTTACCATTCGCAATATTTTTAATTTCGATCGCTACAACTTCTGGCAAAAGACATTCCCCTAATTTTGCGATCGCCCGCCAAGTATTTGGATTAGTGGAGACAATGTCGCTAGTTTCAACAAGCAATAAGTAAGCAGATTTGGACATAGCAAAATATAGACAGCAGAAACATGTAGATTTTGGGCGCGATGGCTCAGAGATCAGCCATCACACTGAATCAAGAAAAAATTACTTTGTCAATCGAGAGCCTTGCCAGTTACCAAAATTGTTGGTGCTTTCCCCAGTACCGTAGCTACCATAAAACTCTTTACAGCCTTCACCAAAAACGAGAATTCCTTTTCCTTGTTGTTGTGGTTGCTTTTTGGGAGTCTCTTTCCAGTCAAAGGTAATCACATTGTTAGACAACTTACCTGTTAACTCACCCGCAATTTTCCCGCGTTCAAAATTTGCATATTCATATTTCCCTGAAACTAGATTTTCACTCTGCTCTTGCAAAGTCACTTTGCCAAAAGGTGTTTGCCAATCTCCACTAATTTTTGATTTACAGGCAAGGTTGCTATCTGGGGTTGCCTCAGGGGCTGTGAGATACTGCAATCCAATTATTGTCACAATGGTGACTCCACCTAATCCCAAAGCTAAAAACAGCCAAGATGCAGAGATTGGAAATTCAAAGGGTTTCTTCAGCAATTTTGAGAAATATTTCAAATCGCCCTCTGAAGAAGTGGGAACTTCTTGATCTAAGCTCTCTACTGCTGGTGAAGTTTCATCTTCACCTTCTGGTGGCAATGGTTGTGATTGCTTATTTTTACTAGACCAAAGTTTTTGCATAGTTCAGGCAAATGTTTTACTGCCAATATCTAGTAGTAGCTACTCAAAGTTAAATGTAACACTCTAATATCTGTCCTGACCGCTATGCGGTCGGGACAGATATATAGGTTTTGTTTTTTTAACTTATGCTGAGTTACTTAACTACTAGTATTACATTGTTGCATGATGATAAAACTCGTGCATATCAATCCGCTCAGCGATTATGCTTAGCAATGGTGGATGTAGTCGTATTGCTAAGCGTCTACCATTGTTAAGTTTTAGATTTTAGGTAACCCCATGTCTCAACCTTCGGAGACTGATATTCAACAGATTTTCGATCGCATTGCTCCAGTTTACGATCGCTTCAATGATCTCCTGAGCCTAGGACAGCATCGGATCTGGAAGAAAATGGCATTGCGTTGGTGTGAGCCACAACAAGGCGAAAAATGGCTTGATCTTTGTTGTGGCTCTGGAGATATGACGGCTTTAGTCGCGCAAAAAGTTGCTCCCACTGGTCAAGTGATCGGCGTTGATTTCTCTAAAGAACTATTAGCGATCGCTGCAAATAAAGCCAAGAACTATTTGCCGAAAATTCAGAAAAGTCTGACATGGCAAGAGGGCAATGTTTTGAGTTTACCTTTTGCTGACAATACTTTTGATGGCGCGACTCTAGCCTACGGCTTGCGCAATGTGGCAAATATTCCTCAATGCTTAACCGAATTACATCGCGTCTTGAAAAATGGTGCAACAGCTGCGATTTTAGACTTCCATCGTCCAAGCGATCGCTTGATGCAGTCTTTTCAAGATTTTTATTTGGATCGCGTGGTTGTTCCCCTAGCCGATCGCTTTGAAATGACTGAGGAATATGCCTATATTGCACCAAGTCTGGCAAGATTTCCGATTGGTACTGAGCAGGTGAAACTTGCCAGAGCTGCTGGATTTACGCAGGCAACTCACTACGCGATCGCTAACGGACTGATGGGCATATTAGTTTTGCAAAAAAAATAGAAAAGTCAGCGCTTTGCACTGACTTTTTTGATTTATAGCCTTAGCCATTTGTATCAGGATGAATAGCGTGAGGCGGCGCGAAGCGCCGCCTCACGCTATTTGGGTTTTATGTCCTAACAAGAATGGTGACAGCTATACATATCATGATTTCCACACAAATCTTGTTTTTTGAGTTCTGCGATACCGAATCTTAGTCATCAGGAGCGGTAGATTTGGAATTGTTGAGACGAGAAGAAGAAAACATGACACAAGTTAATCTTGAACGAATTAGAACTCTCCGCCAACAGATTATCGCTGAAACGAGTCATGGATTTGCTGACTGGAATTTAGTTCAGCAACTCTTAGATGACTTGATGATTAATCATCGACAATATAAACAGTTCGCCATTAAAGAGAACATTGGCTTGTATCAATAGTTTTACGTGGATTTTGCAATATATTATTTACATAAAGAAGGGGCGCAAAGCGCCCCTTCTTTATGTAAATGACATTTCCAGCATCCGTAGCATTGGCTTAAGTGCGGCTTGACGAATAGATTCATCGAGAATTATTTCTGGAGAGCGGTTTTTCATGGCGAGATAGACTTTCTCTAGAGTATTCAGGCGCATATAGGGGCATTCATTACAGGCGCAATTGCTGTTAGGGGGCGCAGGAATGAATTTTTTAGTTGGCGAGGCTTTTTGCATCTGATGGATTACGCCAGACTCAGTAACCACAATAAATTCTTGGCGATCGCTTTTCTGGACATACTTCAATAAGCCCGTAGTCGAGCCAATGAAATCTGCATGTCGCAATACATTGGCTTCGCATTCTGGATGAGCAATGATATCTGCTTCGGGATGACTGAGCTTAAGTTGTACTAATTTGCGTTCAGAAAAGATTTCATGGACGATGCAAGCTCCATCCCATAGCAACATATCTCGTCCAGATTGCTCAATTACATAGCGACCAAGATTACGATCGGGGGCAAAGATAATCGGCTGATCTTTGGGGATTTGATTGACGATCGCTACAGCATTGGCACTGGTGCAAATAATATCGCTTAGGGCTTTGATGTCAGCGGAGCAATTTATGTAGGAAATCACCATATGATCGGGATGTTCAGCTTTAAACTTGGCAAAGCGATCGGGTGGGCAACTATCCGCTAGTGAGCAACCTGCTTCCAAATCTGGGAGTAACACCAATTTATTAGGATTCAAGATTTTAGCAGTCTCAGCCATGAAATGTACGCCCAGAAAGACGATTACATCTGCTTGGCAATTGACGGCTGCTTGTGATAAACCGAGGGAGTCACCGATATAGTCTGCGATATCTTGAAGATCTGGATCTTGGTAATAATGTGCCAAGATCACAGCGTTTAGGTCTTTCTTAAGATCGGCGATCGCTTTAAATAGATCTCTGGGAATGACGTTTTGCGAAAATTGACGGTCAATTTGTTCAGCTTTGGGAGCAGTGAGAAACACGGTTTGCCTCACGGAAATAAAGATAGTGATTAATAGTGAAAGTTATTCATTTATTATATTTAATTATAGTAGAAATTACCAAAAATATATCTGTCTAATGTAATAGATCAAACCCTAAATATTGGTGATGTGGGGGAAGCCCACATCACCAATATTTAGGGTTTATTTAGTTTGCAACTTTCTCTGTAATTTTCGCGTCATCGTTATTCAATGGGTAAAGCCAAAACAAAAAATTGTGATGAGGAAAAGCAAACTGTAAAAGCCCAGATCTCCGACTTTTTGCGTGCTTGACAAAATCGATTTGTGATTGCAAAGAAAAAGTCGGAGATCTCAGTCTCTGCATCTTCAGTTTTTTTAGTGGGGATCTAGCTTAAAGATTGTCCAAAGCTGATAAAAATAAAATTTAGTAAAGTTTGAGGTAATTGTAAATATGAAAATATCGATCGCTAAGTTATCAACTTCAATTAGTCAAAAATTTACCGCATCAGTTAGAAAACTTCAGCATTACTGGAAATTTGCGATCGCTTTACTGATGTCTTTATTGTTAGCTGTTTCTTTGAATCCGTTTATTGCTAATGCGCTTGACCTATCTGATTTGTTTCGCATTTTGCCATCTGCAATCCAAATTATCCAGCTTTCTAGTATTGGCGACAATGAAGAAGTTTCACTAGGTCAACAGATTGATCGCCAAATTCAGCAAGAAGTCCGCATCAGTCGAGATCCTGCTGCTAATGCATTGGTTCGTCGCCTAGGACAAATTTTAGTTCCCACTAGCGATCGCCCAAATATTCCTTATACTTTCCGAGTAGTCGATGACACGAACCTGAATGCATTTGCGACGATGGGCGGCTTCGTCTATATCAATACTGGCACGATCGCAGCTGCTGACAATGTTGCACAACTTGCTAGCGTAATTGGTCACGAAATGGGGCATATCTCAGGTCGTCATTCATTAGAGCAAATGAAACAAATGGCGATCGCCCAAGGTATTGCCACAATTGCGGGTGTTGCTGATGATCGCTTAGTTGGCATTGGGGTTAACTTGGCGTTGCGGTTACCCAATAGTCGTGAAGCCGAGTTTGATGCCGATCGCCGAGGCTTGCTAAATATTACGAAGTCAGGGTTTGCGGCTAGAGCGATGCCAGCTTTTATGCAAAAACTAACTCGATCAGGCGGTGGCGGCGCTCCAGCTTTTTTAAGTACTCACCCTGCAACCGAAGATCGTATTTCTGCTCTCAATCAATCCATTCAAGCGAATAACTTGAACACTTCAGGTGGGTTAAATGATTCTGATTACCAAAGAATTTGGCGATCGCGCTTCCGTTAAATCATAATCAAAAACAAAAGAGACCGCACATTGTGCGGTCTCTTTTGTTTTTGAAATCATCCACCCAAAAGTACAACGCGATCGCCTATTCATCCTCACAAACAGCGAACGCCTCTCAAAAAACGAACCACCCAGATCTCAAGTTTTTGAATCATTTCGGTAATGGAATGCTTAAATCTTTGCAAATCTTTTTTGCTAGGTTTTCATCAATTTCAGTGTGACGAGGTATGGATGAGCGACGATTTTGGCTAGGATTTCCCCACTATGAATGTCTTCCACCTTCTCTAATCAGTTCACAGCCATGATTACGAAGATGTCGCAGCAAATCAGAACGCTTTATAGTGCTATTAATTCTTCTTCATAAACATCTCCAGCAGCTTCTATTGCTTCATAACGATTGAAGTCTAGCGCTTCTTTTAAAGTTATCCGTAAACTTTCTAGAAGTTCTTCTTTTGTGGATTCTTGACAATTTACGCCTGATATTTCTTCAATCCAGCCAATCCACCAATTGTTAGATTGCTTGATAACGGCGGTAAATGATTCTTTCATGATGGCGAATATCCTCAATGATTCGTATTTATCATAACTCACCTTACGCAGATAGAAAATCCAGAGATTTGATTTAGATAAAAGAGTCTGAGAATGTATACTGAAACAAAGTTTGAACGTAATTGCTTCATCGAAACTAAACCAAGAGTAGCACATAGG
>JBIKYZ010000259.1:0-6708 GCA_044354985.1 Pseudanabaena sp.
TATTTGCATGAGAACTTTTGTTGAGGAACTTGAGTATCTCATGTTTTGCCCCTTCCCTATCTCCTGTCTCATTATGAGAATCTATGTGCGTCAACGCTTTTAAGGCTTTTCTGCACCACTAAGCTAACCCAGTAAGATTTTCTGATTCTCAAAATGGCAAAGCCGTTTTGAGAATCAGTATTAGCCTGTTGAGCAAGCTGAGTGCTAAGCTATAGCTAAAGTCAAGCCTGCTGCCATAAACCTATGTTTACCGAAGTTCAAATCGAGAACTATAAGTCCATCCAAAGTCTCAAGATCGATTTGGGTCGGGTTAATGTGTTTATTGGTGAAAATGGCTGTGGGAAAAGCAATATTTTAGAAGCGATCGCTTTAGCAGGTGCGGCAGCAGGTAATAAATTAGATAACGAATTTTTAGCTCCTAGAGGGATTAGAGTTACCGAACCAGAATTTATGCGATCGGCTTTTGATAAGGAGAATATCACTAAAGAGATTAAAATAAACCTACAAAAAGGCGATAAATTTGGATTAAGCTTTGCAATACAAAATAGGAATAAAGATTATTCTCCTTGGGAATATATTTTGCGTGAAGTACCTGATCTTAATAAAGTTCAGGAAGATATTGATATCGTCAATCTAATTCCTGATAAAATTTCTCCTGATGAAATTTCATTTCGGGTAAATCAAATATTTAATATGTTATCAGCTCGGACAAAAGAAAGAATGAAATTCATAAAAGATTTTGTTATTTTCCTTCCTGAAAATTCCGCTTTACGTACTTTTAAAGAAGAAGGGCAAGTTCAACCATTGGGTACAAAGGGAGAAGGATTACTGAAGCTGTTAAGAGTTTTAAGTAATACTCCAGAAAGAATCAATGAGATTAAACAAAGACTTGAATTTATTGATTGGTTTGATGATTTCAAAATACATCAAGATTCAGATATAGAAAGAACTATTCAAATTAAAGATCGTTACTTAGATAAAGAGTTACCTTACTTTAATCAAATAAGTTCTAATGAAGGCTTTCTATTTTTGATGTTCTACTTTGCTCTATTTGTCAGTGACGATACACCTAATTTTTTTGCAATTGACAACATCGAAAATGCTCTAAATCCTAAACTATGTACAAGGCTAATCCAAGAATTAGTAGAACTAGCCAAAAAATATGATAAACAAGTTATATTTACCACTCATAATCCTGCAATTCTAGATGGACTAGATCTAACTGACGATGAGCAAAGACTTTTCACTATTTATCGAAATATTTATGGTCATACAAAAGCAGAACGTATATTTGCACCACAACCATTAGAAGATGAAGATCCTGTACCATTATCAGAAGCTTTTATGAATGGTTACATTGGTGGCTTACCAGATAATTTCTAATATGAGAAAACGTACTTTTGCAGGAATAGTTGAAGGGGCAAATGACAAGAGAGTTATTACTAATATCTTGGCTGGATATTTCAATAACCCAGATATCAAACCTACATGGCTTCAGCCTAGGGATTCTATACCTAATACAAAAGAACCTCCAGCAGGTTGGACAAGAGTTATTAAATATTGTCAGTCAAGACAATTTAAACAAGCTTTTCAAGAAAATGAATATGTCATTATTCATATAGATACTGATATATCTTCAGAGCCTAAACTTAATATTCCTCATTATGATGAAAATGGAGAATTACTAACACCTGAACAATTAATAGCAAAAGTAGTAAACAAATTTAGAGAGTTAATTGGGGAAGATTTCTATAACCAGTATGTAGGCAAGATCATTTTTGCGATCGCAGTTCACTCGATAGAATGTTGGCTACTGCCTTTATGTCTTCCACAGAGAAAAGAAGAAACCGATGATTGTATCAATATTCTGAAGCAAGATTTGCCAAATTTTAGAGAGAAAGATCACAGATATTACCAGAAAATTTCTATCGAATATGCCAACCAAAATTCCTTGTTAAAACTTTATCCAGAAAATCCCAGCTTGAAAATTTTTATTGAAGAACTTGCAAAGCGAAATATTGAAATTCCTGAAGAATCATGATTAAAAGATTGTTATTCAGTCATTTCATTAACAACAGATCCTACTTGTGAAAACAGCGAAGAAACTGCATCTACTAACTGTCCAATTGCAACTATAACAATTTGTCCAAAATCTACTAGGCTTTGCCAAATATCCACCCCAACATAAACATTTAAGTAAATTGCCACTAAGACTAGTGATATCGCCGCGATCGCAAATTTACCAACTAACTTAGCCAAAATCTCTAAAATTGCCGAAGTTGCCCAGATCGCTGCACCAAGTGCGATCGCCCCAAGAATCAAGCTAAGAGTTTGGTTTGTTTCCATTTAAAAATGCTCTCCTATCTAGACAAGTATAGCGCTCTTGGATTTATCTTAAACATAGGCAAAAAAGCCGTACCTAAAGAAACAAAACAACAAATTAGCAATTCTATTTCCATGTAAAAATTTGTATAGATATTGAATCTTTAGTAAGCATAAATAGAATTACATCCCTGCTATGTCGATATAATTATGTCGCTGAAATTGGCAAAACATAACAAGTTTAAGGTGAAAATCATGCAATTCTTCTGGACAATCGATCAAATCCCTGAGCTACAAGGTCTATCAAAAGAACAGACAAAAGAGGCTTGGCAATTTTGCTACAAGAAATATGCTTTCAAGCATTGGCAAAGCTGGGTAAGTCTTTTTGCGTTAGGAATTCTTGCTGCTGTCGGTTCAAGATTTGGAATAATTGGTGCAGCAATTGGTGGTGGTCTGGGAGGTGGAATTTTTGGTTTAACCGCTACAAATGTACTTCGTCCACATTTACAAGACTATGTGAGTACTCACTTCAAAAATACTAGCTCTTCAATAGATTTATCTCCTGATAATTCATCAAATCTCGATCAATCAAATAGTGATTTCTAGTTCGCTTTTAAAGTAAAGGTTTGTTCTTCCGCCAAAGGCGGAAGAACAAACCTTTACTTTAAAACTGGTGTTACGTGGAAGGAGTTCCTACTATGGCGGAAGTCTGGGGCTGACACGGGGATCTGTCCCTACAGAACATGAATTATTCAGGCAGATACTGTCTTAAAAGTCATAGATAGGACATAAAACCCAAATAAATGAAGGCGGAGCTTCGCGCCGCCTTCATTTATTTGGGTTTTGAATTGTCCTATCTATCTCTTACGTTGCTATATCACCAAAAAAGAGAGTGGCGGCGCTTCGCACCGCCACTCTCTTTTGCTTAAAAATCTACGCCACGTTTAAGATCTACACCTTTTTCGGCATAGTGCTTGTGGCAGACCATTTCAGAATGTACAGATGCAAGGTCAAAATAAGCAGGCTGATTGAAACATCTACCCGTGATAATTATTTCGGTGTCGCGAGATTTTTTGAGCAATGCTTGGCAGATTGGCTCGACGGGTAATAAATCCAGATCAACAGTGGGATTGAGTTCGTCAAGGATGATCGTTTTGTAAAGCCCTGAAGCGATCGCAGCTTGAGCAATTTCCCAACCACGTTGCGCTTCGATGCAGTCCATTTCCTGTTGTTGACCACGCCAGACGATCGCATCACGTCCACAGCGCTGATGATCGATCACATGGGGATAGCCACGTTTGAGAGCAGCGATCGCCGCATCTTCGGTATAGCCAGCACCACCCTTAAGCCATTGCATGATCAACACACGGTGCGATAAATCGCGGCTAATACCTGTACCGATCGCCTTGAGCGATCGCCCCAAAGCCGAGGTGCTTTTGCCCTTACCCGCACCTGTATAAATTTCAATTCCTGTGACATCATATTTCTCAGCATGGGCATCATCATGCGATCGCATTTCTGAATGTAAATCGGCGATATCAATTAATGCTTGAGGTGCACCGCGTCCTGTGCAGATTACTTCGAGATGGGGTGGTTTATGCTTTAAATCTTTGACAACGCGATCGACGGGGATTAACCCTAAATCGAGAACGGGGTTAATTTCATCTAAGACCACTACGGAGTAAAGCCCTGAAGCCATTGCACCTTTAGCGATCGCCCAACCTCGTTCGGCTTCTTGGCGATCAAAGGGTGTGACATGTTCAGCGTCAAAAAATTCAGAGCGACCAGTCCGCACATGATCGATTAAGTGAGGAAATCCCTGTTGCAATGCAGAAATTGCGGCATCTTCCGAATATTCACGCTCGGAGCCTTTAAGAAAGCGCAGTAATAAAATCCTTGTGCCAAAGGGTGATGTGTCGGACATGCCTAAGCCAAGCGATCGCAGGACTACGCCCAATGCAGCCTGTGATTTGCCTTTGCCTGTTCCGTCATAAACATGGATTTGTCCGATCTCACGTTCGGGACGCACCTGTGCGGTCATGATGCCTATCGCTGCCATGTCTTTATCTAAGCTCGTTCATTTCTCATTCACTGTGATTATATCGAAAACCAAAGGATCAAAGATGTCACAAAGCGCCACCCTTGATCCTTTGGTACAGAATGCTAAAATCTACATCTTAGAACCAATATATTTGTGTCATGAGAAAATTTGCAACGCGATCGCTAATTACCCTTGCAGCTATGACCACCACGATGTTAGCTGTGGCTACAGCAGTGCGATCGCAGCCCAAGCCCGCAACACCAAACACAACACCAAACACAACACCAAATACAACCACGTCAGTCGAGATCTCGCGACCTGAGAAACAAGTAATTCCTTCAGGCAAAAAAGCTAGTTTTGTCAAAATGTTTGAAGATATTGCGATCGCCCCGAAATTTACACCCAAGGAAATCGAGCTGCGGGGAATTAGTGGCGGCGGAGTCGAGACTCAAAAAAAATCAGGACGTAAAGTAACCGAGACAGGTGACTGCATTGGTTTTGTTGATGCAGAGCCTGATCACAAAATCACCCTGACAAAACCATTTCGTGCTCTAAAAATGCAAGTCAAAAGCTCTGGCGATACAATTCTGCTAGTACGCGGACCTGGGGGCAGTTGGTGCAGTGACGATGTTAGCGATCGCAACCCAGAGATTGGCGGCGACTGGCTAGAAGGAACCTATGAAGTATGGGTTGGCTCCTACGAAGAAAACACCTCTTTTCCTTATTTACTACAACTTACTGAATAACCATAAAATAATTATGGGCGGCGCTTCTCGTCGCCCATAATTATTTTAAATGGGACAACCTAAAGTTTGACGGCTATCATTTTTTGTGAATGGATGCGTACCACTCGCGATCGTACAAAGATACAGGCGAGTGCGATCGTCCAAATTCCGAACCCCCGTAAACTCCGTATCCGCACAGGTTCGCAAGTTCTTGAAAATTGCACCCCGCAAATTTGTACCTCGCAGATTAGAACCCTTCATAATTGAGCCTGTAAAATCAGCCTCTATAAGATTTGCGCCACTAAAATTAGTGACACTCAAATTAGCCCGAATAAATTTACTATTAGAAGAGTTTGACCAAGTTAAATTTGCCCAGCTTAGATCTGCGTCCGAAAAATTGGCTCCCCTGAGTAAAGCTCCTCTGAGATTGGTTTCAATCAAATTCGCCCCTGTCAAATTTGCCTCAATCAAATTAGCGCTGCTCAGATCAGCCTTGTTCAAGGTCGAGCCACGCAAATCAATACCAATCAAAACAACACTGCGTAGTTGAGCGTTACTGAGATCTATGTTAGAAAAGTTACGTTGTCCCTGTCTATATAGTTCCAACAGTTGCGCGACTTCCAAAGCGGTTACTCCTAACAAAATGGTATTGCTTAATTATCTTGAGTTACTGCCAATAAAAATATAGCGATCGCCAGCAACTAGCAAATTTATTTGAAAATTTCGGTCTGGGCTAAAATTTTAGCTTACTTTAAGCTTTCATCTCAAGCCAAAATCATAAAAGCCGCGTATAACAACGTGATAACAACTAGTGTCTACTCAATGCGATCGCTATTCCCAAAAATCAATCCCAAAAATCAACATTGAGCATTGTGTCGATATCGCGACCAAATTGCCATGTATCTGGGAATTGGTATTCAGGATATTCAATCTTGATCCGCTTTAAGGAAGTTTCAAAGCAATCATCAAACATTTTTAAGAAGTGACGCTTGAGGCTAGGTGACTGCCTTAGCAGCATTTTTAGTTCATCACGTTGCTCGAATATTGTTAACAACCAGCCTCGATAACAGTCAGGCATATCAACATAGCATCGTTTCAGAATATGTTCGATCAACCTTTTGAGCCTAGTTTCTACCTCACGCTTATTACTACCTGACAAACCCTCTAACTCCTCTATTAAATTTTCGACATCAAGATTGTGAAAGTCACCCGCCTTTAATTGGGCGATCGCAGTCTCTAGCCATAGATCAAGATCGCGATCGTACAAAGTTAATGATGGTGCAATTGCTTGAGTCATATTGCCTCATTTGATTTTTGGTTATAAATTCTACATGAATAGCCTTAGGAAAAATTTAGCTACTCCCTTCCCAGTCTACAACTAGACCTTAGTGATGCGGCGCGAAGCGCCGCATCACTAAGGTTCTAATGTCGCGTCTATGCAATACCATCAGGGGCTTTCCTATGGTCTGGAAAACACTATAAGATATAAGCTAAATCTAAGTACAGGACAAAAATTTAATGGAGTTGAAGAAAGCCTCGGAATTGAGATGAAGGTCAAAGATGAAGTGACGCAGGAAATCAAAGCCACGACGAAAAATGCTTTTAGGTAAGCGACCGTGC
>JBIKYZ010000260.1:0-6682 GCA_044354985.1 Pseudanabaena sp.
TAATCAGACCACTGCCAAGATATTTCTCAATTCCTGTAATTGTGGCGGGTTTAGTTTCACGGTATTGAGTGACTTGGAACTGGTCGCCAAATTTAGGATGCGATCGCCATGTGCCTTCTAGGGCAAGGGTCTGTCCTGCTTGGATATTGGCAAAGTTACCGACTACGGTGATTAGGTCTTGAGCCTTGGGTACTTTTAGCCGCGCTACGGTATAGCCTGTCTCTTCGGAGTGAAAGGTGAGTCGTTCGATGATGCCTTGGAGGTAGTCGGTGTTGTCAGGCATGAGCCAAATTACATTCTTTTAAGCAATTTCTTGGCGTACCATTTCTGCCATGAAATCCCATTGATCGTTGGTGGTATTTGCAAAGCGGATTTGCCATTCTTGTTCGTCTCGTATCTCATCTAGAAAACGACTAGCGATCGCATCTTGTTGTTCTGGAGGGAGTTGTTCGATTTCTGCGATCGCTTGTTGGAGGAGTGTAGTCATATTTTTCACCGATGATAAATATCGTCATATTATACATCTTCGTAATTTCATACCAATGAAGCGATCGCCCCTAATCCCACAACAAAGTCGCTTTACCATTATTAGCTAAAATGTTGTGGTGCTACAATTGATTGGCGATCGCTCAAATTAACCAGCGCAAACGATTATGTTACAGACAATCCAAGGAATATATCGGAACGGTAAAGTCGAGTTAGCAGAAATCCCTCAAGATATTACGGAGAGCCAAGTTTTTGTGACTTTCTTTAAGCCTCAGTCAGTTAGTCGCGCTAGTCAGTTTATGTCGTTTGGGATGTTTTCAGGTTCTCAACAATCGACTGAAGCTGATTTTAGAGATGCTGAGTTTAATGGCGATGTTGACGATGCTCTTGGTTGGGTTTAATTCTAGCAATATGAAATATATTCTTGACACCCATGCTTTAATCTGGTTTTTGGAAGGTAATTCTCGTTTAGGATTAAATGCTAAAGAAATTCTTGCGGATTCAAGTAGTGAATTGATTTTACCCGCGATCGCCCAAACGAAAGATCGTATTTTTATAGGGTTACTCAATTTCGTCTTTCCCTACCACTGCGCCATTCAATATTACCCTTATAATCAGAAAATATAAGAGGACTGCCAGCACCACCACCACCTCCAGTTTCACCACCACCAGCAACTTCACAAATAATTAGGAAGCTGTTTTTTATTATAGGTTCAGCTATGTAATTAGGATCGTAAGAGACCTCTCCAGCAGAATAGCCTCTAGACTTACCACCATCAAAGAATTTTACAGCATTACCCTTCTCATCTATCTTTAATAGGGGACCAAGTACTCTTTTACCAGAAGAATCCATTATTTGATCAATAACATTTGGAGAAGGCTCTAACATTAGTGGACCATAAAGTGTTCCACCAATTAGTCCGCTAGCAACGCGCCGACTATAAACAGGATGTTTCAATACTTTAATTGCCAATTCTTCACAATTTTGGCTTATGGGACTAGACAAGGTTTTAAATAATACAAAGACAATAATTAAAAGTACTATTCCAATAATTAGTACTCTTTTTGAAAAGAAATTAAAATTATTCCATTGTTTAGAATTTTTCATAATCAATACTCTTATTCTTAGTTTATAGAAATGTGCCAATTCAAGAATGAAATGCAATACATAAAAATATTTGCATAAGATAGTTCATAATTACATTCTTATATTAATTGTAATAGTAAAGATGCATCGATAAACTTTACATATCCTAGCATCACCGAAAGAAATGAGCTATATAAACTGTAAGTAATTGCCAAATCATCACTATCAGAAATCAGTCGTTATCTTCTTAGTGGTGTAGAGAAGTCTGGAAACCCGCATTATGTATTAGTCTTAACCTGAGACGTATTTTAGTAGCTTTTACTCAAAGTCTTGCAAATAGGCTATTTTAAGAAGCTAATTCACCTAAATAAAATCTCAAATAAGACCTCAAAAAAGTTTTTTGCACCAGTAAGCGTTATCTTTCATGTAGTTTCATTTTTTATCACACTGATCGCTCCACCATACAAAAGGTCTAAAATCGCCAGTCGGCAAGAACTGCTAATCCCTTGAGAAACAGATCGTCATCTTGTCAATTTTTGGCTAAAATGTGATAGAATTTATCGAAATTTAGTTTGTTAATAAAGTAATTATGCTTAATATCTACGATCCAAACTATTATGGTCATAAGCTTGCAAAGAAACGAGATTCTTTACAGGAATGTTTGGAAAATCTTCAACAATCTATGTTTAATGAGCTTAATGGATGGGAAGATAAATTCAAGTCTCTCTCATTTATCCCAGATACTAATGATAAAGATTTCTCTTCCTCTCGCGAATCCTACAAACAAAAATTAGAAGAGTATCGTAAAATTTATCCAGAGGCAAATTGGATAACAATTTTGGACTGGTTTGATGGATTTAGAGATGTTTCTCCAAAAGACATCAGGCTTAAAGGTATTATTACCGATATGCCCATAAAAGAAGTTGTAAAATCACTTAGAGCATAATAAATTTTGGATGATTTATATCTTGCTTTGATATGAATATACATAGCTTTACTTAAAAGTCCTATAAAAATCTGTATGTCAAAATCACGAATTGTACTTTGCTTAACTTCTTGCTATGTTGTGTTGATTCATTTAGCATCTGCCAAAGCAGAGACTTTCTCTATTAACTCAAAAGGCTACACCAAAGAAATGAATCCTTGTGAAGCGTCTTTAGAAAACATCACTAAAAGAATCTCGGCTGACAATCGACGTATTTCTGTTTCAATTGATGCAGAAGAAATTACAGAACCTTATTCTAGAATGCCTATTGATCGTCCTTATCGTATTAAAGTTATTATGAAAGGGGATAGAAGAGATATTGAAAATGTCATGTATTCTGAAAAGCTTTTGACATCAATTACAAAGACAGTAATCGAAAGTTGTAATCGGGTAAGTATTATATCGTATGGACAGTTTAGAACTGATTATGTAAGGAAGTATGGTCTTACATTGAGTGGAAAAGTTCAAAGATTTGAATGTGTTGATCCAAGGGCAGCAAGATTGCAAACACTCTCTTGGGGACAGTACCCATGTTTATAAAACCTCTGTCGCTACAAACATAATCGCAGCAATTCCGATAATTCAACACGGCATTTGGTCAAAATTCTACATATACAATCAATAAACTTGAAAGAAATTAATAAAATGAAAAAAATATTAATCAATATTGCTTTAGCCACTAGCTTCTTCGCAGTGTGTTCTGATGTAATGAGCCAAAATGTTCCTTTAAGGGTAGGAATGAACTACACACAGGCTCGAAATGCTTTACTTGATAATGGATGGCAACCTTTTATACCTTCAGGTGCTGATCTACTTGCCTGTAATTATCGAGAATTTTGTGATAGGTCAATTAACTTAGAGAAAGCACTCAGACGACAGTTTCGGGCAAACGGATGGTATGAGACTGTACATTGTTTTCCTACAGGGAAGGCATTCTGTTATCACCAATTCTACGACATCAATAGTCGAGGTATTGTAGTTGTCACTGGCTCTGGTTCATATAAAGAGATGCCGTCAGTAGTGAAGTTCTACTATGGTGACGAGCTAAACCGATAATCCATTATCTTGAATGACTAGGTTAAATTGTATGTGCAATTATCTATCGATTGGATTTAATGAAACACCAGTTCGCTATATACCTCGCTATCATGAACAAAAAATCTTAACGCTCCTGAATTTAAAACAGTATTCCCCTAGACAATTAGCTGATGACAAAAAGTTGTCTGTTTTGCAAGATAGAGCCATTCAAGAGTGCGGAGATGGTGGTGCGTGGAACTGCCATACGCTAACTCGAACTGCAAATAGTATGTACGATTGGGCAATAATCTGTGGATATCTTGTCGAAAAAGCCAAAAAAGGTTCAAGCCGTATTATTCTTTACCATCATTCAGTTTCTAGGAAGAAGTCTGGAGAATTAATTGAATTAAATTTCCGCTTTCTTCCTGAAAAGTATGATTTTATAGAATATCCAGATATAGTTTTTGAGGACTTGGGTTTTGAGAACTTGTTAGCCCTACAACATGGCTAGACTTAGGTGCGATCGCTGAAAACTTAATTTCAACCTTCTGATTGAGAGCGCCAGCAATTTTCTGTAACATTGACAGCGAATGCCCATCATAATCAGCATCCTCAAGCCTAGCGATCAATGAGACTGTTAAAAACGATACAATGACATCAACGCAATCTCAGCGCAACCTTTATGCCCGCTAAAGACCTCTATCACGATAACGTTTGTAACGCCCTCACCAAAGACGGTTGGACGATCACAGATGATCCCCTTGTTCTCAGCATAGGAACACGCTCTGTCTACATTGACTTGGGTGCAGAAAAACTAATCGCCGCCGAACGAGACAATCAAAAAATTGCCGTTGAAATCAAAAGTTTTCTAAGTCCTTCTCCCATCCGTGATTTGGAAAATGCTTGGGGACAATTCTTCTTATATGCCAGAGCGCTCAAAAAAAGAGAACCAGATCGTTGTTTATACTTAGCGATTAGCCTCAGTACATTTGAGACAATATTTCAAGAAGAAGCTGGACAGCTTATAATTGAAGAACCAGATTTTCGTCTTATTGTTTTTGACCCAGATCATGAGGACATAATTCAATGGCAACCACAGATAACACCCTAGACTCATGGCGCAAAACCCTAGAAACTTTGCTCCAATATTATGCCGATCTTCCCTATCGCTATGGAAATGTGAGTGCTTACGTTGTCGTTAGCCGCGATCGCAACCACTTTATGCTGATGCGCGAAGGATGGGAAAACAGTCGGCGAGTACATGGATGTGTTGTTCATGCCGAAATTCGTAACGACAAAATCTGGATTCACTACGATGGAATCGAAGATGGCATTACTGATGAACTGGTTGCAGCAGGAGTTCCCAAAGATCATATTGTCCTAGCTTTTCATCCGCCTCAAGTGAGAGCGCATACTGGATATGCTTTGGCATAAAATCTGAGATGATCAAGCGATCACCTAAATCTAAGCTCAATTCAAAAAACAACCCAACCACTCAATCAAGAAATGCACCTGCTTATCCCCAGGCAGGAGAGCCAGACTCGTGATTTTAATTCTCCCCCTCTCGAAAGAGAAACGATAATAGAACTCAATCGGGATCTTCGCATGAAGCAACTCCCAAAGCGAATCCGTCAGCTTCGAGTCTAGAAACAGATCGCGCCCATCCTCTGAAGCATAAATGCGAAACACCCCAACCTTCCGCGCCACCAATTTCAATTCCATCACCCTGAGCAATACCTGAGTTTCTTCAGGCAAAGCCCCATAAAGCCCCTCCCAAATCTTAGCCAACTTGAGAATCTCCTCCTTCGACTTCACCTTCGCCAAAGTCAAATAAGCATTAATCTTCGTTTCATTGTCCTCTATGTAACTATCAGGAATAAAAGCCACCAAACGCGGCAACTGAAGCTCAGTATCCGCAACTTCAGGCAAAATCTTGCCCCGTAACTCATTGATATATTCCTGAAGTAAATCCATATAGAGCGCAAAGCCAATCACATCTGCCTGACCCGACTGCTCCTCACCCAAGAGATCCCCCAAACCACGAATCTCCATATCGCGCATCGCCAGTTGATAGCCCGAACCAAGCTGACTAAACTCCTGAATCGCATCCAATCTCCTCTTTGCTGAATCCGTCAACTCAAGATTAGGCGGATACAGCAAATAAGCATGAGCCTGAATCCCCGCCCGACCAACGCGACCACGCAATTGATACAGTTGCGCTAAACCCAATTTATGAGCATCCTCAATCACAATCGTATTCACACGCGGGATATCCAAACCCGACTCAATAATCGTGGTACAAAGCAGAATATCCGCCTCATTGTTATTAAAAGCAACCATCGCCGCCTCTAACTCTGTCTCTTGCATCTGCCCATGCGCGATCGCCAATCTCACATTCGGTAACATCACCTGCAAAGAAACAGCGATCGCCTCAATCCCCTCAATGCGCGGCACAACATAAAACACCTGACCACCACGGTCTAACTCATGACGAATCGCCGTTTTCACTAGTGACGCATCATAGGCAGACAAATGAGTTTGAATTGATCGCCTTGAGGGAGGAGGAGTCGCAATCACACTCATTTCCCTGACACCAGAAAGCGCTGCATAGAGAGTACGCGGAATCGGCGTAGCACTTAGAGTTAATAAATCCACATCCCCCTTCATCGCCTTGATTTTCTCTTTCTGCAAAGTCCCAAAGCGTTGTTCCTCATCAATTACTAGTAAACCCAGATCGTGAAACTCAACATCCTTAGACAAAAGCTGATGCGTACCGACAATGACTTGCACCTTACCATCCGCAACCTGTTGCAAAACCTGCTTGCGCTCCTTTGCAGGGCGAAACCGATTCACGATCTCCACCGTGAAGGGATAAGCGGCAAACCGAGTTTGGAGTGTATGAAAATGCTGCTGTGCCAGAATCGTCGTCGGAGCTAACAGAGCCACTTGTTTACCCGCACAAACCGCTTTAAAAATTGCTCTTACAGCCACCTCAGTTTTGCCAAAGCCGACATCACCACAAATCAGCCGATCCATCGGGCGATCGCTTTCCATGTCTTGCTTCACATCTTGAACAGCCTTGACCTGATCTGGTGTCAGTTGATAGG
>JBIKYZ010000261.1:0-6665 GCA_044354985.1 Pseudanabaena sp.
ACAATTATTGGCATAATGGGTTTAGGGATAATGATTTGTTTTCGGTTGAAAGTTGAAACTCTCATTATCCCTTTTCGCTTAATCCCGCTCTTTCTTTGCTTCAATCTTGTCCAAAGTCCAATTTAAATCTTTTAAACGTTGTACTAATTGTTCACCGTCAATTAGGTCAATGGGGGGCGCACCATCTCGCGTTGCTTCTTTTACTGCATCTCTGGTAAAAGTCCCTGTTGTTACAACTAAGCCTTTATCTGTTCTTCCTTGCATCGCACCCCGAAAGTCTCGAATCTGACTTGCTGTAACTGATCCTTGATATCGTTTGCATTGAAATAAAACATGAAAGCTCAAAAATCCATTAATACGCGCAATTCCCACCCCATCGATTCCACCATCTCCTGATTTACCTGTTACCTGTACCTGAATGAATCCTGACTCTCGTAACAATCTCTGTGTAAGTCTCTCAAAAGCATCTGGACTAAGAGAGAGCAACACATTATGAAGCTTTTGATGCCATGCTATTTCTTCTAAATGTTCAACGGATGCTACCAACTCATTGGCATTATCAATACCCGCAAAATCTTCTTTGGAATTACCGTTGACTGATTGACCTTTAACAACTCTGACAATTTCTCTAGGATCAATATTCTCCAAGTTAATTGCGGTTGAGGTTAAAGCCCATATGCCGCGAGCAGAATTTTCAATTAGTCCATATTTCTTTAAATAAGTTCTACTCCAGCCTGAACGGTATGCAAGTTCACTTTGAGATGTATTACCGTGCAAAACATTAAGTACTTCGTCAGACAAGTTTAGCATCCGAAGAATTTCACTAGTTATTTCATCGATCGAACCTGAACCACCCAAATTTTTAAGTGCCTGAAGAGTAGGAATAAATAGCGCTACAGGTCTAGGAATATTTGCTAATTGGTTCATGAAAAATGGAAATAATCTTATTTTGCTACTAATTATATGATCTTTGTTATGTCTAACCCACGCTCAAAAATCTCATCGATCGCAAGCATCTCACCATCAGTAGTCATAAACTTATGATCCTTAGTGGCTCTAAGGCGATCGCCATTTTCTAGCTCATATTCAAAGACTTCTTGATTACCGCGATCGTGCCACTGTGCAATTGGTTGAGTATACACAAATCCATTCTCATCAACACTATAAACATTACATTCGATTTGATGTTCTACGATTTTACCGATAGGCATCAAACCATATTCGACAGTTCGCACCAGCGTATCGTAACTAAGGCAATATTCCGCAAAGATTACCATCTGATCGAAGAGGTCATTGGAAATCTCTGTCCGAATGCCATTTTTAGCACAACCATCCAGAAAAATTGAACGCTGTTTTTCCATCTCTTCAGGTTTCTTTTTACCCATCGCCCGCCGCAATAAATCCGCAGCACCAAGGGAATACCCCGCTAGTTCCTGCGCCATTTTCATGATTTGCTCTTGATAACAAAGAACTCCGTAAGTATTGTTCAATATAGATTCCAGCATGTGATGCTGATACTCGATCGCTTCACGACCATGCTTACGATTAATAAACTTAGGAATTAGTCCTGCATCCAATGGGCCAGGGCGATAGAGGGCAAGAATCGAAGAAATATCTTCGATATTGGAAGGCTTAAGATCCTTTACAATCTGTTTCATGCCTGAAGATTCTAATTGGAAGACTCCCTCTAGATCTCCTTTTTCGAGTAGCTTATAGGTTTTTTGATTTGCTTCCGTGGACATATCGGGCGCGATCGCATCAATATGAAAAGCAGGATCTTGATTATCACGAATTAGCTTACTTGTATGCTCAATTGTCGTAAGATTTCGCAGTCCCAAAAAGTCCATCTTCAGCAAACCAAGGGACTCCAAATCTTCCATTGTGTACTGTGTCACCACCTGACCTTCATTACTGCGTTGCAATGGTACAACCTCATCCAATGGGAATGGCGAAATAACTACACCAGCCGCATGAACACCTGAACTTTTGTTCACGCCTTCAATCCGCATTGCCATGTCTAGCCATTCAAACACCTTTGCATCTTGCTTGTAGCGATCGCGAAATTCTGGTGCAGGTGATTCTTCGGAAATCATTACCTTAAGCTTGGCAGGTTTTCCACGGGATACGGGAATCATCTTCGCCATCTTATCGGATTCGCTATAGGACACATCTAGAACTCTAGCCACATCCTTGAGAACTGCCTTAGATGTCAAACGGTTGAAAGTAACAATTTGCGCGACTCGCTCCTGTCCATAGCGCTGAGTCACATAATCAATTAATTCACTACGGTGATCGATGCAAAAGTCGGTATCAATATCAGGCATGGACTTCCGTTCAGGATTGAGAAATCTTTCAAATAGAAGTCCATGATGGATCGGGTCAATATTTGTGATTCCCAGAGAATAGGCAACTAGCGAACCCGCCGCACTACCCCGCCCAGGCCCCACAGGGATCTTTTTGTCTCTGGCATATTTGATGTAGTCCCATACGACTAGGAAGTAAGTCGCAAAACCCATCTGCATAATGATGCCTAGCTCAAAACGCAAACGCTCTTGATATTCGGCAGAAATCTCGGCATGGGTTTTGGCGTTGAATCTTTGTAATAAGCCTTGCCAAGTCACTTCTTCAAAATAGGTATCCGCAGTATGCCCCTCAGGAATCGGATAATTAGCAGCACTGGGATCGCGCATCAAGTCGTAAGGCTTGACTTTTGCGGCTGCTTTAAGAGTATTAGCTAGAGCTTCTTCGATTACGTCATCTTCCAAATGATCGCGGAATAACTGTTTCATCTCGTCATAGGATTTGAAATATTCCATACCGCTATAACGCAGTCGCTTCTCATCGGAAATTAATTTTCCAGTTTGGATACAGAGCAACGCATCGTGAGCTTCCACATCCATACAAGATGTAAAGTGAGAATCATTGGTGGCGATTACCTTAATATCCAATTCTTTGGCAATCTTGCAAATTTCCACATTCACAACTCGATCTTCAGGATAGCCATGATCTTGAATTTCTAGATAATAATCATCGCCAAAATGTTCTTTATACCAAGCTGCCACTTCCCACGCTAGTTTCGGATCACGATTCATAATTGCTTGGGGCACTTCCCCCGCCAAGCAACCAGAGGTGAGCATTAAGCCTTCTTTATATTGCAGTAAATAATCTTTATTAATGCAAGGACGCGCAAAAATCCCTTTGCCTTGGTAGCCCTGCAAATGAGAAATTGTAGTGAGTTTAACTAGATTGCGATAGCCTTGTGTATCTTTGGCGAGGACGCATTGGTGATATTTTTTCTTTTTGTCTTCTCGCTTATATTGGATCGTAATGTCGCCATTCAAGACATACATTTCATTGCCAATGATTGGTTTGATCCCCTTAGATTTGCAGATCTTGATTAGCTCGATCGCACCATACATCACTCCATGATCGGTCAAAGCGATCGCAGGCATCCCCAGCTCAACAGCTCGATTGACCATATCAGGGATTTGGCTTGCCCCATCGAGCAAACTATATTCGGTATGAACGTGCAGCCCAACAAATCCAGTCATAGCGATCTACAAAAATCAAATCTAAATAGCTAGGTTAACACGATAAACCCAAAGTAGAGTGGCGGCGCTTAGCGCCGCCACTCTACTTTGGGTTTATTTACTATGCATAGTAAGGGCATAATAAAATTTGCAGGCATAATCGGAAACTGTGCTTTCAAAATTTACGTCCTAGCTTTTTATGAAATCGCCCCAACCGCCTCAACCGCCATCGCAACCCAAGCCACCTAAGTCCAAGTTGATGACCCAAATCCATCAACTCACACAGGTAGTTAATGGGGTATTAAAAATTAATCCAAAAGAGCGCGTCCCCAAGCTAGAAGTGCGCCGATCGCAAAAGGATAAGCCTGAAATTTATGACTTAGTGGGCGATCGCTATATCCTTGGACGCAGCACAGGCAAATGCGATATTGTTGTGCAAACGCCACTGGTTAGCCAAGTTCATGCGCAACTAGTTCGCGATCGCACCAAAAAGAAAGCACAATTTATTCTCCAAGATCAAGACTCAACTAATGGCATTTATCGACAAAAGCAGCGCCTCAAGTCAGTGCCGTTAAAGCACAAAATGAAGATTACGCTGGGACCACCCGAACTTGCTGAAGCTGCGTCGATTCGCTATATCGATCCTCCACCTTGGTATATTCGGACTGTGCAATATACAGGTATTGGGATTGGCGCGATCGCAGGGATGATGGTTTTAGCGATCGGCTATGAACTCGGTCGCGTTCCCGATCTGAAGCCTTTGCCAGTCACCCAACAGGGGCCAGTCGAAGTTTTAGCTGGTGATAACATCAAGCGACTCGATCCCACTGATATCGCAAATCATACTGAATACGCTACCTTAGCTGAGTTTGGGCAATTTATTCCTAAGGCTGTAATTGCTTCTGAGGATACTTCGTTCTATTGGAATATTGGCGTTGATCCTGTGGGAGTGGCTAGGGCGATCGTTACTAATGTCCGTAGTCGAGGCGAGCGCTTAGAAGGTGCTAGTACGATTACTCAGCAATTAGCGAGAAATTTGCTCGGCAAAACATATGTAGGCACTGATGACTCCGCAGGGCGTAAATGGCGTGAAGCAGCAGCAGCGATTAAACTTACATTTACATACAATAAAGAAGAAATTCTCCGTCTCTATCTGAATCGCGCCTATACGGGCTATGGAGTTTATGGATTTAAAGATGCTGCCAAACTTTATTTTGGCAAAGAAGCTTCAGAATTGTCGCTTTCAGAAGCAGCAACCTTAGTTGGATTATTGCCTTCACCTGAAACGATTAATCCTTTTAAGAACAAAAACTTAGCGATCGAATATCGCGATCGCATTCTCAATCGCATGGCGGAATTGGGGATGATTACCGATAAAGATGCTGAACGCGCAAGGCGATCGGTATTGATTCTAAATGAGGCTGCCAAAACTAAACTGCAAGGCTCAGTTGCGCCCTATTACTACAGCTATGTATTTGAGGAGTTGCAAGATATTCTTGGTGATAATTTTGCTAGAGAAGGAAATCTGATCGTTGAGACTAATCTCGATCTTGCCATGCAAAAGGCTTCCGATGATGCTTTACGTGATGCTGTTGCTCGCGATGGTGGTAGTTACGGATTTAGTCAAGGGGCGATTGTGACGGTGAATAGTAGCGATGGCTCTCTATTGACGATGTCAGGCGGTGTTGATTATAAGGCAAGCCAGTTTAATCGTGCGTCCCAAGCCCTCCGCCAACCAGGATCAACTTTTAAATTATTTAGCTACGCCGCCGCCATCGATCGCGGAATTTCTCCTGGCAGGACTTTTTCCTGTAGTGCACTATCTGGAATTGTAGGTTGTCACAATGGCGGTAGCGGTGCGATCGATATGTACCGAGGCTTTGCTCTATCGGAAAATGTGGTGGCGGTTAGGGTTGCTGATAGCGCAGGTTTGGATAATGTTGTCAAAATGGCTAAAACTCTGGGGATTACCTCCAAACTAGACGAATCTAGCAATATGGTTTTGGGTGGTAATGAAGTCAAAATCTTAGAGATGGCGGGAGCTTATGCCACAGTAGTTAATGAGGGCAAATACATTAAGCCCCATGCCATCAGACGCATTCTCGATAGTGCAGACTGTCAAAACCCTAAAGATCGCCAAACCTGTCGCGTTATCTTTGATGCAGGTACTTTCTTTAAGCCCCAGCAGAAAATTGATGCTGGTGTAGCCAGCACGATGGTGGATATGATGCGTGGAGTTGTGCAATTCGGTACTGGGAGATCGGCGGCGATTCCTCAAGGTACTGTGATTGGGAAAACAGGAACTACCGATGAAGGACGAGATCTTTGGTTTATTGGTGCTGTGCCAAGACGAAACCTAGTCACAGCCGTTTGGCTCGGCAATGACGAAGGAGTAACAAATGGCTCAAGTGCAGTTGCAGCGCAGGTTTGGGGCGATTATATGCGACAAGCTGTACGCTAGTTCAGTAAAGAATATGTGAAGCATATTCTTTACTGGTTTAAAAACTTTTGCGAAAAATTTGTCGAAAGCGCTTGACGACTGCCATAGGTGCTGTAGTATTGATTCCGAATTACTAAATTAATTACTAATTAAAGCTACATAGGAGTTATGGCAATGAATAAAGGTGAACTAGTAGATGCGATCGCCGAAAAGGTAAATAATGTATCTAAGAAAAATATTGAAGTGATCGTCAGTGCTGCCCTCGAATCAATTGTTGATGCAGTTGCTGACGGCGATCGCGTAACTTTAGTTGGCTTTGGTTCCTTTGAGCCACGCGATCGCCAAGAACGTGAAGGACGCAACCCTCGCACGGGTGAAAAAATGATCATTGCTGCTACCCGCGTTCCTGCTTTCTCTGCTGGTAAGCAGTTCAAAGAAAAAGTAGTTGAAGAATAGATAACTTTCTTTAAATCACAATTTGTACGATTTTTAACCCATATACTGCAAAAAGCGGCGCAAGCGCCGCTTTTTGACTTTGGAGTTTTAATCAATATAGTTGACAATTAAAGGTAGTGTTTCAGATTTGTTGTAAGATAAAAGACTGAGATTTGCAATAGACCAAGAAAAAAGCATGGTATTAGAAGCAGTTGAATGTCCAACCTGTGGAGGAGTAGATATTCATAGACATGGACAAA
>JBIKYZ010000262.1:0-6658 GCA_044354985.1 Pseudanabaena sp.
TGGCAAATACTACTATCTTAGTACTCCTAAATCATTAGTGCTTCGATTTCTCATGCCCAATATTTGGGCATCTCTTAATGTGCCGTTCATCCATTTTTTGCTTCAATTTTTTCCAAACTCCAATAATGCAATGTAACGCACTTAAATCTTTCTCATACTAATTATTTGTGCGTTACGCTCCGCCAACACACGCTATAGAACTAAATGCGACAACAAGATAATCTGTTGATTCTTGTTTGATTTGAGATTAGACGCTCCGCGCCCTTTGAGTTTCAAACTTGAGGGGCAATTTTTTTGACTTGATAAAATATCGCACTATAATCTAACTAATATTTCTCCTGTATTCCTATGACATTAACAGAAATCTTGCCATCACTACAAAAGCTATCCCACTTTGAAAAAGTTAAAGCCATCCAGTTTTTAGCCACAGAACTAACTAAAGACGAACAAACTTCAGATCTTCTTGAAGATGGAAAAACCTATGAAGTTTGGTCGCCATACAACGCTTTCTCCGCAGAAAAAGTTCTAACTGATATGTTGCAACAACACTTGTTACAAAAAGAAGCAAAATAAAATGACATTGAGAAAACGGTTTAACTTTGTCGAAAAATCCAACTCTGTTGGAGAAACTAGCCTTGTCCCCTATCTTCCCTTGACCTTATCATCCCCAAATACTTCCATTTCAACATCAGGCTTATTAGATACAGGTGCGAGCGTCAATGTTCTCCCCTACGAAATAGGAATAGAACTAGGGCTAAATTGGAATGACCATAACACATTAGTCACACTGGCAGGAAATCTAGCCAAATTCGATGCCAAAGGGATTATTTTATCAGCAGCGATCGATCAGTTTGCACCTGCTACCTTAGTTTTTGCTTGGACAAAAGCCGAAAATATACCTTTACTTTTAGGAAGAATTAACTTTTTTCAAGAGTTTGATGTATGTTTCTATGGTTCTCAATTAGCTTTTGAAATAGCTCCTAAATCTAAAACTATTTAGGGATAGAATTTACTAATCGTTACTACTCCCAAATGCCATGTCAACCATCACCATTCATCAACTAGAACCAGACATTGCCCAACAGCTAGAACAACGCGCCGCCCAACATGGGCGCACCATCGAGCTTGAAATTAAAGCAATTCTCAAAAGCGTATTAGCACCCAAAAAGCCAAGCAATATTGACCTCGCCACCGCCATTAATAGACGCTTTGCAGACTTTGGAGACTTTGAAATCCCCGAAATTCCTAGAGAACCCATGCGTCCCTTACCAACATTTGATCTATGAAAATTGTTCTTGATACCAACGTCCTGTCAGAACTGATGAAACCCCAAGGTTCACAAACAGTCAAATCTTGGGTTGCTGCCCAGCCTAGAGAAAACCTATTTACCACCAGCATTAACCAAGCCGAGATCCTTGGCGGCATCGCTATTATGCCAGAAGGTAAACGCAGCAAAGCTTTACAAGAATCTGCACAAGCTATGTTTACTGAAGACTTTGTAGGTCAGATTTTATTTTTTGATTCAGATTCAGCAAACTGTTTTGCTCAAATTACAAGCGACCGCCGCAAAAAAGGTAAGCCAATAGCTCAAGCTGACGCTCTGATTGCCTCTATATGTCTGGCTAATAATGCAGCGATCATCACTCGCAATGTTGACGACTTCCTAAACTGCCAAATCACAATCATTAACCCTTGGGACTTATGAAATCTAGCCAATCGATCTACATCAAATTTCGGTCATACCCCTCTTTACCCTTGCCCTTGTCTCCCCTTTTGATTTTCAGCAATAACTTTAAGAGCGCGATCTACATTCTGAGCATCTTTCACCGTCACCTGACTCTGGGCAATTTCTAAACCTTTTTGCACCAGCAATGGTACATATTCGATATTTCCTTGCTTCAAAGCTTTTGTATCTAAAGTCAACGTATCCGTAGACTGCTCCCACGTTGCCCTATATTTACCTTCATTCCCTTTACGCTCAAATACAAGATTCCCATTCTGAGATCCCACATATTCGCTCGGAGTAGCCAATACTTCTCGCCACTGCGATGCAATGTGCTGACTCAGTAACTGACCATCCTTAGACATCGCTTGCTGTGATTTTTCGGATATGCTCTCACCAGCAATGATTTCTTGGATGCGATCTACATATTTCTCGCTCTTACCCAGATATTGAGCAGTTTCTCTCCATGCTTCTAGTTTCTGAATATCAGCAACAATGGAATTTGTGGCACTCTCGATGATAGGAAATGGCACAATTTTACCATCGACATAATCTCCCAACGGCTGAAAGTGCATTCCCCATGTGTTGCTATGTCCTTGAAATGTCAGTAATTCCTTAGCCCCATGCTTTTCCATACCCACCCATTGTTTCTGATATTCCCCATCAGTCAACATTTCCTGTGAGATTTTGTATTGTTTTCCCACTTGAAAGGCAACTTTCTGCTCACCTGCATAGGCGATCGCGATATCTCCTTCCTTAAAGTTATAGGCGGCATAGGGTTCAAATCGCCGCGTAGTGTGAGATCTCCCATGTCCGCGCATTGCTTCAATACAAGTATCCACGGGCAAGCGATTCACTTCTCCATGCATCTTCAGGGGATAAACCATCTGGATCGGTTTACCCATTATTTCTACTGGTTTTTCTAGCTTATCTCTTTGGATAGAAGTAACAATACTAACTTCAGGAATTGCTTTGTCTTGATTTTCAGATTGGATTTCTAGGCGATCGCTAGTCTGGGTGATAGCTGAAATCGGAGTTGATGTAATTGCTTCGCGATCTCTAACAGAATCGTATCGCACTCCCATCGCGGCGAGATTCTTCCACGTTAACTCTACTAAACTAGCCTTGACTGCTTGACCTTCATAGAGATAGGTAATTCCATTAATCCTGCCGCCAGACTGCACTTGAGCTTTAATGCCAACCTGTTCGGCAGCTAGCCTTTCCACAAATTCGGTCATGGTTGGTTGGTTCTCAGATGCTTTAGCGATCGCTTGTTTCAGTGCAGGAATAATTGCATCAAGGTTGACCGCTTGCTGTACTCGCTCTGGTGAAAGTCCATGCCATATTTCAGGCAGTTTCAGGGAATTTGGATCGAGTACGATGTCAGCATCTTTCTTGCTCGCCGAAAAGTTAATATTTGCTGTAAACTGCGTGCCGATTGGCATATAGGCTGCATCGCTGTGCAGTACACCCATATTTTTCCAGCGATCGCCTTCTTGTACCTGTAGCACCCGTTTATCATAAATGGGACTGTCGGGGTTAGATTCTATGCCCAGTCTGCATACTGCACCTTCATCCTGGGGCACTTGTTTATCTTTCAGTTCATTAGTTTCATACTGCAAGCCAATTATTTTGATTTTATCCACCCGTAGTTCTTGCAGTCGCGTGGTCACGACCTCAGTAAACATTTTGCCCGCGATCGCTCGGTTATTGTTGTGCCACAGCGCCGAGGCTCTGCTTTCGCGCTCTGGTTCTGGAATCGCATCACGCTGCACTTCTAAATACTTTTCCGCATCGGCAAACTTGTCATCTATATCATTTCTGGATATTCCTAGTTTGAACTCAAGTTTAAGATTGGCGAACATTTTGCCCGTTTCTAGGGTTTTGCCATAGGCTTCAATGGAGGCTGGTGATATCAGTCCGATGTCCACCTTCATCTGCCTCATTTATCGAAAAGCCTTGTAGATGCTTCAGGGGATATTTGGGCTATACCACTGTAAGTACAAACATTAGATTTACGAAGTATAGTTACGGTAAACTTGCCATCAGGTGAAATTTTCATTGGCTCTTGAGTATAAGGAATTAACCTCTTTGAAATCAAATGCAATTTAGAATTAAGAGAAATATTAAAGTTTCTCCTCTTCCTCTCATCATTGAAAATTCCCTTTAGAACATAGTCAGATCCCCTAGAATCTAACGAAAGATCAGTCAGTTTTGTTAATGGAGGCTGCTGGCGCGTATCGCGACTATCGTAAGGACTACATTGAAAAGTTCCAACAAATTTACTGTTTATCGGTTCTGGCTTGGAGTTTACTGGTTGTGTATTAGTGCTAAAATTACTCTTGTAATACTCAGTTAACTTGTTTTGAAATTGAGGACAGTCGCGCTTGATAGCTCCTCCAATCATTCTTCTTGTCACAATATCAACATCATTCCCACTTTCACTATGCATCTTCCTTGACAAGTTCGCATGAATAAAAAGGTATTCTTCGTCTAGTTTTTTTACGTTGGGTTTAACATTGGATACGACATCAGAGATAGAAGAGCCTTGATTGAGTAGCTGACAAGTTTTTGTCTGTACCACAGAGATTAAATCATCATTATTTACAGCTTCTGAATTAGAGCTTGAACTCAAGTCAAAAGTGAACGAGGATTTGATAGCCTCACCTAAAGCTTTATTTTCTCTATTAATGGAGATAGCTACTGAGTATTTTCGGTTAGGAAGAAAAAATAGAACAGCATCATACAAGTCTGCTACATTTCGATATTCAAAGCTTATGGCAGGTTCATTTTTAAATGTTATTTCGCGAAAAGTTTTAGCATAGCGACTCAGACGCTCATTAGCTATGTCAATCAAACTTTTTCCAGAACGCAACGAATCAATAGAAAAGATTGCAGAAGGTGCAAATATTTCATCGCTTGGGATCTTGTTGATTCTCATGCATTCATTAAACTCAAAAGCTGAGGGATTATATATCGAAATATCCATCTTGACATCAGTAATGTCCGAGCTAGTTCGATAATTTTCTGGGATATTAAAAGCGATTCCATACTTCTCAACCCGAATTTGTCTAGTCTCTCTGCTAGGTGTAGCAAATGGAGCTAATTCGCATGGATTACTACGTTGAGCGTGAGATGGAAGGGCAGGGACAAGGCTAAATCCAAGTAGAGCGGCGATCGTGAATAAGTATTTTGTTTTCATTAGATTATTCTGACAAGTTTTTTTGGAAGGTAGGATAAATTTTAAATTAAGTAGTTTGATTGTCTGACAGCGTAGCAACTGAAACGAATAAACAGCTTAGTTTTTGCGCTTTTATAAATGAACTGTCTCTGAAGTTAGCCATATTTTATATTTTCACAAAAGTTAAAAAAGGTGTTTATACAGATCTGATTAGGATGGCAATTAAATTTTATCCGATGTCGTCAAAGTTGGCTAGTACCTTTCTTGTCAATAGTGACTGGAAATAGAAATTTTTTTCCTCGCGAACAATCGCTAGATTTTTTGTCAGATTCTTTACGATATATTAGATCCGCTTTAGCTTTTTTCTGGATTTAATTTCATCTTCTATGCCTCTATCGCCTATAAATTCTTCTGATTTGTCCGACATTCGCTTGGTTGCTTCCGATGTTGATGGCACTCTTACCCAAAATGGGAAATTCTCTTCTAATTTCATCTCCACTCTTCTAAATTTACAATCAGCAGGAATTAAAGTCCTATTAGTGACAGGTCGCTCGGCGGGTTGGGTCAGTGCTTTGGTGAATTATTTACCTGTTGAAGGGGCGATCGCGGAAAATGGCGGTTTATTTTTGCAGCCAAATGGAACTCAAGATTTGCTCTCTTCGGTTCCCAATTTATCTAGACATCGCATTCTATTAGAAAATACTTTCCATCACATTAAGCAGCTATTTCCAAATCTTCATCCTTCTGCGGATAATCAGTTCCGTATCACTGATTGGACTTTTGATATCAATGATTTATCAACCGATGACATTCAAGCAATTTCTACTCAATGCGATCTGATGGGTTGGAGTTTCACTTACAGCAATGTTCAATGTCATATCAAGCCACTGCACCAAGATAAAGCAACTGGCTTAGATACAGTACTCAAAAATCATTTTCCTGAAATCAATTTGCAGCAAGTCCTAACCGTTGGCGATAGCCCTAATGACGAGGCGATGTTTAATCTTGCAAAATTTCCGATCTCGGTCGGTGTGGCAAATGTGCTTCATTATCAAGACAAGATGCTGCATTTCCCCCAATACGTTACCCAAGCTTCTGAGTTTGCTGGTTTTTCTGAGTTAGCCCAGCTATTGCTCAAAAATAGTGTCTTAGATGACAGTATGTAAGTGAGACAACCCCATTCAGACTGAGATTAATGAAATTTTGATCTTTTTTTGATCTTTTATAGATCAGATCTAGAGTGATCGCTGTATGCTTAAATTGCAGTTTTTTATCTACAGGAGATTACTTAGTTAGTTTTCCCCTTCAAACACAAAAAAGCCAGTGACTGCAAACCACTAGCTTCTTTGTAAACCCGAAGGTTTTTAAATTTAATATCCAGGAATGGACGGATTTTGCTTTGACAGGGCAATTTTGTTCAGCGCTTTCTTATATCTTAACGCAAGATACAAGATTAGCAACAGTTTTTGCTGCAAATTTTTAAATAATTTGCAAAATGCAATTATTGATTATCGAACTGAATTCAAAAAGTCTGTTTATTTCCTGATTGAAATCGCTACAACCTCTACAATCAGGACAATCTAAATGTTTTTATATTTGCGAGACTTACCACGGCAGATCGGGAAATCGATTGCCTGTGGCAAGCAAAAAGGAGGTCAATCAGATTGACCTACCAAGAAGATCGTATTTGTAATATTGCCGATCTTAAATTCACGACAAAAGGGCTAGAACCAAAATCACTAACCACAACAGAA
>JBIKYZ010000060.1:0-21209 GCA_044354985.1 Pseudanabaena sp.
AACTTAATTCTAAGCTCAATCACTTCGCTCTCAAATCCAAATTATATATCAAGGCTTTGCAGCAATCTCACTTGGAATGGCAGTCTCTGAAACCTTTTTAGGCTTCTGCGTAACATGAGTTAGTAATTTATTTGCACAATTACTTATAACGTTTTGCGCTCAAACCCAAACCAAGAAAATTATTGAAAGTATTGCTTTGCAATACTTTCAATAATTTTCTTGGTTTGGGTTTGAGCGGTAATTGCTGTAAATCCCAAAAGTGTAAGGTTGCGACCCGCAGGGTCGCAACCTTACACTTATATAGAAAGACCGAGCTTAATTCCTAGAAAGGCATGAGCTACCAAAAGCATAACAATGGCGCTACCTAGATAAGCATGAGCATTGCGAAGCAATGGCTGATTACCACCAAAACCAGTCAGTGAAATTGCGCCGTTGATCGCTAGTAAAGTTAATACTACTGAGCCTGTAATGAAATGAGGACTTTCTAGCAGAGGCTTTCCTTGCATGACAAGTGACAGCAATCCGCCTGTGTAGCCCGTAGCTAAGAATACGGTCATGAGCGGAGCAACCTTTCGATGATCGGCTTTATTTTTGGTTGCAACTTCAGGATCTGTAGTCGTGCGGCTGCGCCACCCTGAAATTGCCACAAACGATCCCATCGCTACAATGACGATTCCCATAAAAAATGGATGACCCCAATGGGTAACTGGTTCGGGTATATTGAGGGATTTAAATTGATCGGAAATTGGTTGGAGTGACTCAACGAGTTTAGTAGCAAATTCAGTCATAGATTTGGAGTGATTTAGAAGGAAAATTGGTTGAAAATCGCAAAAGTCTTTACAATTTTTAACAATTGTAGCGTT
This sequence comes from Pseudanabaena sp., assembly GCA_044354985.1. Classification (GTDB taxonomy): domain Bacteria; phylum Cyanobacteriota; class Cyanobacteriia; order Pseudanabaenales; family Pseudanabaenaceae; genus Pseudanabaena. The sequence goes on from JBIKYZ010000060.1 coordinate 864, forward strand.
ATTTCCCCAAAAGTTGAGATATGAATAATTAGATGATTTTGATCTTGGATGCAGCTTCCGTGGCTCTTTGACGGGACTCTATGGCATCTTTGCCTTTAGCTAAAGCCACACCCATGCGGCGGTAGGGGCGAGAATCTGGTTTACCAAACAAACGGATTTCTGTGTTAGGTATCGCCAGAGCTTCCTCTACACCTGTAAAGGAAATTTTATCGCTGGTTTTACTGGCAAGGATGACAGCACTTGCCGATGGGCTGAGCAATTCAATATTGGGAATTGGTAAGCCTAAAATTGCACGTAAATGGAGTTCAAATTCGTTGAGGTTTTGGGAGATAAGGGTAACCATTCCTGTGTCGTGGGGACGAGGGGAAAGTTCAGAGAAAATCACTTCGTCTTTAGTGATGAAAAACTCCACACCGAAAAGCCCTGCGCCGCCAAGCTTATCCGTAACTTTGCGAGCAATGTCCTGTGCATCTTTGACTTGGGTAGGGGATAAGCCAACAGGTTGCCATGATTCTTGGTAGTCACCCCGCTCCTGACGATGCCCGATCGCTTCACAAAACAGAGTCTCTCCCTGCCATTGACGGATCGTTAACAGGGTGATTTCGACTTCAAAATTGATAAATTCTTCGATAATAATTTTGGCTGTATCACCTCGCGCTCCAGCGATCGCATAATCCCAAGCTTGTTCCAATTCATCGACATTTTGCACAACAGATTGACCTTTGCCAGAGGAAGACATCACGGGTTTAATCACGTTTGGAAAACCAATTTCGGCGGCAACGGTTTTTAGTTCATCAAGGCTGGTGGCGTAGGCATATTTGGCAGTACGTAAGCCCAATTCATTACTTGCCAAATCTCGAATGCGATCGCGATTCATGGTGAAGTTGGTGGCGGTCGCGGTGGGAATGACTGTGTAGCCTTGAGCCTCCAGTTCGAGCAGTTTTTCGGTACGAATTGCTTCTACTTCTGGCACGATTAAATCAGGTTGATATTTTTTCACGACGGCTTCGAGAGCTTCGCCATCCAACATCGAAATAACTTCTCGATAGTTGGCTACTTGCATCGCAGGCGCATTGTCATAGCGATCGATCGCAATCACTGTATTCCCGAGCCTTTGGGCAGCAATAACAACCTCCTTACCTAGTTCACCAGAGCCCAGAAGCATGATTTTTTTTGGTAATGTGATCGCCATTAAATTCACCTTGTTATTGGATAAAACAGCTGTATCATAGCGTTCTTACAGCGCTTTGCGCTCAAAAAACAAAGCAAGAAAAGTTTTGAAAGCATTGCAAAGCAATGCTTTCAAAACTTTTCTTGGTTTGGAAACGTATGTAGTGACCATAGCTATCACCTTTTGGGTTTCGATGATAGCTATGGCTGTAGTAGTATGTCTGTATAAATTACAGTATCGTGATTGCGGTAAAACGAAACAAGTGATTCAGGTCGAACAGTCGATCAGACAGTTGGAAAATGCATATTCCCTTAATGAGCGATCGCTAGAGATATTGGCTAGGGCGATCAATCGATCTCAGGGATCATTTGCGTTGATTATTGTTAACTGCAATTACCACAGTCTTAGACAAAGACTTTTGATCTCGTTAAGCTCAAAAACAGGCTCTACATATCGTGAGCTTTGGTGGCGAGAATCCAATGAGACACTCTATGATAATCTGCAAAATTTATGGCAAAACTTAGGTCGCAATGGTCAGACTGAGACTATTCCTGCCCTAATGTGTTTAGGCTTAGAACAAACTAGCCCTGAACATTTAGAAGATTTATTTTTTGAAGCTAACCTATTTCGCGATCGCCTCAAGCAACAGATCAAATGTCCATTGGTATTGTGGCTAAATGATCGTGAACTGCAACAATTATGGATTAATGCTCCTGAACTCGCAAATTTGGCAGCGCCGCCAATCAAATTTGGATTGAGTCCTGAACAGCTAGATATAGAAGTTCAAAAACAAGTAGATCGATTATTCGAGATTGCTAGAGATCCTCAAATTCCCTTGTTTTGGCAAGACACCAAAATTGATGCTGATCAGGAATCATTCTCCTATAGTGAACTAGAGCTCGCCAGACGCGAACTGAGAATGGCTCAGTACAAAACTGCTCAAGAGTTTTCTCTAGAATTAGAAGCAAAATTAGACTTTGCTCTTGGGCGGTTATTGTGGCGATCCGAGGAAGCAATTGCTAGTGATGTTTATGAAGAATCTCAGGGTGAAGTACATAGTGTTTCTCAAATCTATTATCAGTGTAGTCTTTCCTATTGGCAAAAAGCTAATCGTCCAATCGAGAATGGAATTGTTTTATTTTATTTAGGCAACTTGTGGTGGCATAATTCCTTTGTGAATGGGCGACAGGCTCAAGATTCTTGGCACAAGGCAAAACAATTTTTTCAAGAAGCGATCGCTGCTCTTAAACAAGAACATCAGTTGGATTTAATTGCCAAATATAGTCGATCTTATAGTGGTGTTCTTGAACAACTTAAGCAATGGCAAGAACTAGAACTCTGGATCGGGTCATTGTTGCCATTGCATGAGCAGATGCCTCTTGAACTTGCTCAAGACTATGGATACTTAGCCAAAATATCTGTAGAAAGGGGATTATGGCAGCAAGTTAAAGATTATGCATCTAAAGCTCTCGCTACTTTAGATCAAGTCCCCAGTTTTAAAGAAGAAAGTCTGAATCATAATTGGTTGCGGATGCGCCATATTCAGAGAGGTCAATATCAACTCTTAATCTCCCAGAGTTATCTTCAGCTTAAAGAACTAGAAATTGCGGCAAATATAATTGAAGCAACTATCGCTAGCTTTAACATTACTTATGAGCCAAAGCTCTATATTCGATTCCTTGATACTTTTCACGATATTGCTTTTGCCCAAGGACGTTATCTTGAGGCATTCCAAGCGAGGCAAAGACAGCGATCTCTAGAGCAGCAATATGGACTGAGAGCCTTTGTCGGAGCTGGTACTCTGCAACCAAAACAGTTTTCTCCTAATTCTAGTATTGCGGAGTTAGATTCGATTAGGTTTGATGTTAACGCGGGGGAAATCGCGGCTTCGGGGCGTACTCAAGATGTAGAACGTTTAGTAGAAAGGATAACCTCAATTGAGCATCAACTAACTGTCATTCACGGTGAATCTGGCGTTGGTAAAAGTTCACTAGTCAACGCTGGACTAATTCCTGCGTTATTGCAGCGATCTTTGGCAGGTCAAGAATTAATGCCAATCAAAATTTATGTTTATACAAACTGGATCAATGCTATCTTTCTTGCCATTCACAAAAATCTCATTCCTGATGCCAATGTTTTCCAGAAAGCAGATCTACTATCGAATGAATGGAAAGATCGTCGTAAGAATGGCGATCGCGATGTTGTAAATCTATTACACAAACTGAGACAACTCGCAGCTAATGGTACTCAGGTTGTTTTAATTTTTGACCAATTTGAAGAATTCTTTTCTACTTGTACTCAATTGCATGAAAGACAAGTTTTTATTGACTTTTGGCAAACTTGTCTAAAAATCCCTTTACTAAAAATAGTAATTTCACTCCGTGAAGACTATCTCTACTTGCTTCTAGAACTAGAAGCAGCCTATCCAGAAGTTGACATCTTAAGCCGCAATTTTCGTTATGCCTTAGGTAATCTTTCTTTGTCTGATGCTAAATCGCTGATCGAAAATCTCACTGAACATGCCAATTTTACTCTTGAGCCGATTTTGGTGGATGAGTTAGTGCGCGATCTCGCAGGCGATCGCGGATCGGTTCGCCCAATTGAACTACAACTAGTTGGCTCTCAACTTCAAGATCGTAATATTACTACCCTGGCCGCTTATCAGGCTGCGGGATCTAAGCAACGTCTTGTTGAGCAATCAGTCGAGGAAGTAATTTATGCTTGTGGTAATGCGTCCTTTATTGCTCAACAGGTATTGATTTTGCTGACTGATGAGCAGGGTAAGCGCCCATTGCGTACTTACAATGAATTGCGAACAGGGCTATTGTCTTACTCAAGTAATACTGAAGAGCTCGATCTAGTTTTAGAGATTTTAATTGGGTCAGGTTTAATATTCCAATTGCCTGAAGCGCTAAGCAATCGCTATCAACTTGTTCATGATTACCTAGTTTCATTTATTCGTGCTAATCAAGAAACGGGCTTACTAAATGAGCTACGCAAAGTCCAATTCTCGGCTCAACGTAGTCAAGCTAACCTTAGTCGCCTCACTAAAGTCGCCTTGGTGGGAACGGTTTTAGGCTTATTTGTAATGGGAGGTTTAGCCTTTCAAGCAAATCGTCAGCGCCAGCTTGCGGAGTTTGGTGAAATCGAAGCTTTGATTTCTTCCGCCAACTCCAGTTTTTTGCTCAATCGTCAATTGGAATCACTAGCAACAATTGTCCAATCTGCGAAAAAGTTAAAATATACGGATGAAGGAACTGATAAAACTAGAATTACCCAGTTAACCTTTGAAAACCTGCAAACTATTGTCTATAACATCCGTGAGCGCTATCGATTTTTTTCCAAAAAAAGAGATGCACCATTTTATGCTGCGAAATTTAGCCCCGATGGTAATATTCTTGCCCTTGGTAGCTTTGATGGCAGTGTATATCTATATCAACGTAATGGTAAATTGATCGCCCAGTTAGTTGGTTTGCACACAAGGGATATTCGAGGTTTAAGTTTTAGTCCCGATGGCAGAAAAATTGCATCGACAGGGCAAGGCAAAAGTGTGCGGATTTGGGATGTTTCGTCTGGTAAGTTGATTAGCAAGTTCTATGCCCATCAAGATGACATATTGAGAGTAGACTTTCATCCTGATGGTAGAAGATTACTGACTGGCAGTAAGGATGGCACAGTAAAACTCTGGGATAGCGATCGCGGCATTGAGATGCTGACATTAAACCCTAAAAATGTTGGCAATAAATCTTCTGAGAAAGAAGCAGGCTCTATTCAAGATACTAGTTTTAGCCCCGATGGTAACTTGATTGTGACGGCTAAAAATACAACGATCGCACTCTGGGATTTGCAAGGTAACTTACTCGCAAGTGCGATCGCCCACGATCAAGAACTTTTCAGCGTCAAGTTTCATCCCGATGGTCAACAGCTGTTATCTTCGGGCAGAGATGAAACCGTGAAGCTCTGGCAAATCAAGGATCAGAATCGTCAAATTCAATTGGTGCGAGCCTTAAAAGGAACATCAACTGATGTGTTGAGCTTAAATTTCAGTGCTGATGGCGATCGGATTGCGCTTGGTTCTCAAGATAGTTCCATCCAAATCCTCAATTCTGACGGAACATTAGAAATGAAGTTAGGTGGACATACCGATGGTATTTTTGACGTTAACTTCAGTCCTGATGGTCAATATCTGCTATCAGCTAGTAAAGATCGCACAGTGCGCCTCTGGGATCTCAAAGCTACATTACTCAATACTCTCTATGGACATAAAAGTAGTATTTGGTCAGTCGCTTTTAGTCCTGACGGGAAAATGTTTGCATCTGGCAGTGTTGATAAGACTGTACGCATTTGGAATGCCGATGGAACTTACAGGCAGGAACTCAAAGGACATGAAGATACTGTCTATGGGGTGAGTTTTAATAAGGATGGAACAAAGCTAGTGACGGCAAGTGATGATCAAACCGTGAAAATTTGGAATAGTGCCACAGGCAAGCTATTGCATTCACTAAATATTCATGGGGCGAAATTGATCTATGCCACCTTAAGCCCAGATCAAAAGATTTTAGCAACCCTTGGATGGGATAAAAAAATTAAACTATGGAAATGGAATGATGATGACAATCCGCAACTTTTGCATGTGCTGGAAGGACATACAGGTACGGTCTGGTCGATCGCCTTTAGTCCCGATAATCAGTCACTAGCCTCGACGAGTAACGATCAAACGGTGAAAATTTGGAATGTGAACAATGGTCAGAATATCCATACGATGGAATCGGCGCATAGCAATGGAGGGCTTGCTGTTGCCTATAGCCCCGATGGGAGGCAAATTGGCTCGGCTGGTAAAGATGGAAAATTAAAACTCTGGAATTCTCAATCAGGGCTTCTAGAACAGGTGATTATGGTTACGGCTGATTCTTGGATCTATGGGATGACTTTTAGTCCCGATGGTAAGGCGATCGCTACGGCAAATGCTGATAAAACTGTCAAAATCATGGATCGAGCTAGTGGTAAGCTCCTCAAAACCCTCTCTGGACATACAGCCGAGGCTTATGCTTTAATATACAGTCCTGATAGCAAAAATATTGTTTCTGCGAGTCGAGACAATACTCTGAAATTATGGAATGCAGAGACATTAAATTTTAATGAATTAGTGCAGAGGGGGTGTAACTTGCTGGATAACTATCTTGAATCCACACCCACATTACCTCTAGAGCAAAAGCAAATCTGTAAACAATAATAAACCCCAAATTGATTTTGTTGAAAGTATGCCGCAGGCGTACTTTCAACAAAATCAGTTTTTATAATGAGATATGATCGAAAGCCATAGATCATTGGAAAAAGTAATGCAAGACCAAGAAACTAGCTGGCAATCCTTAGTCCTAGTTGCCATAATAGGAATTCTCGCGGTTATCAGTTTTAATTCATTTATAATAATCAACCCTGGTGAAGCAGGCGTGTTGAGTATATTGGGAAAAGCTAAAGATGGAGTATTGCTGGAAGGAGTTCATTTTAAGCCGCCTGTAATTTCTCAGGTGGATGTTTATGATTTGACTGTGCAGAAGTTTGAAGTCCCAGCCCAAAGCTCAACAAAGGATTTACAACAGCTTACGGCAAGTTTTGCGATTAACTTTCGTCTCGATCCGATTGAAGTGGTGACTATTCGTCGTACTCAAGGTACTTTGCAAAATATTGTTTCTAAAATTATTGCACCGCAAACTCAAGAATCTTTTAAAGTCGCTGCGGCAAGACGTACCGTTGAAGAGGCGATCACTAAGCGTGATGAGCTAAAGCTAGATTTTGATGAAGCTTTAAGTCAGCGCTTAAGTAAGTACGGCATTATTGTTTTAGATACTAGTGTCGTTGATTTGAATTTCTCGACGGAGTTTTCTAAGGCGGTAGAAGAAAAGCAAATTGCCGAGCAACGCGCTCAGCGAGCTGTATATATTGCGAGAGAAGCCGAACAAGAAGCTGAAGCTACCATCAACCGCGCCAAGGGACAAGCCGAAGCGCAGCGACTGTTGCGTGAAACACTGACATCCGAGTTGTTACAGAAACAAGCGATCGAAAAATGGGATGGCAAGTTTCCCCAAGTATTGGGCGGAAATGGTGCAGTTCCATTTCTTAATCTAGATATTACAAAATCTCAAAAGTAATATAAATGGGGTGCGAAGCACCCCATTTATATTTGCAGAACCAACAAAACCCATAAAAGTATTGCTATGCAATACTTTTATGGGTTTTGTTGGTTTGGATTGAAGCGCCAAATGCTGTAATTACAGCCCCTTCGCGTAGCTCTGAATCTCGCTAATATCAAACACCGCACCAAACTTTAACCCCTCTTTGGCATAAAGCTCAGCACCACCCTGTTGGCGATCGACTAGTGTTAATACATGAGTTACTGTGTAACCTGCATCACGTAACTTTTCGACTGCAAATAATGCTGACTGCCCCGTGGTGACTACATCCTCTAGTACTACTACATTTGTATTTGGCGTAAGCTCTGACCCCTCAATCCATGCTGCTGTCCCATGCCCTTTCGGTTGCTTCCGAATAATCAAAGCAGGAATTGGCTTGTTTTCATAGGCTGAGACGACACTTACCGCGCTAACAATTGGATCAGCACCTAATGTCAGTCCTGCTACTGCACCTGTTCCTACTGGCAACATCTCCAATAACACCTGTCCTGTCCATAAACCACCAAATGGATGTAGGGTGACTAACTTTCCATTAATGTAATAGGTGCTTTTTTGCCCAGAAGATAGGGTAAAGTCTCCGCTCTTGTAAGCAAGACGGCAAAAGAGTTCTAGTAACTTTTCTCGATTTGGATGTTCCACAATTTTGATTTTGTTTGTGAGCTTAATAAATACTTTCGTAGTGTATAGCGATCGCCTATCACATAAAAACCCAAAAACTAAAAAGCAGCAATTCTCATTATAAAAATTGTTTTTGCGGCAAAGACTCCGCAGGAGTACTTTCAACAAAAACAACTTTGGGGTTTGCTGCACCTTCGGTGCAAGTTGGTTGCGTACTGATCAAAAAGAGTGGGCGGCGCTTTGCGCCGCCCACTCTTTTTGGTTTTTGTATTTCACGCCCAATTTTCTAAAACCAGTCAATTTATGACTGGATCTGCTACATTAGTCAGCGTCCAACTGTGAGGATGCATATTTATATGAGTACTAAGTTCTCGTGGCTTGCCTCATCACTGATTGCAGCTTCGACGCTGCTAGCTAGTGGTGCGGCTCTAGCTGACCCCACATTTACGGATCAAGATCAATTTCCTCGAAACTTTCCTGCTACCTATCCTCAGGCACAGAACAAAGTTTTGGATATGACCTCTGATCCTAATTTGCCTAATGCTTATATTCAATCCCCATTTAGGGATCAATGGATTGAGCGTCAATCAAACGCTTTTCGAGCAATGAATCGAGAAATGATCGATTTGCAAACCCTTAGCGATGCGACTATTCGTACTCGCGATTTGCCAAATCCTTATTGCTCATCTTTACTGAGTGAAGGTTTTAATGCTTGTGCTGCTCCTGAAGAACCTGCTGCTGCGGTTCCTACGCCTAGATTTGAGCCAACAGTTCCATCGCGTCCTGTTCCTGCTTTGTGGTAACTAAACCAGTTACCCTAATTAAGTTTTTTGTGTTGAGTCTAAAATAAAATCCCCAACAATAAAGGTAGCGCTATGCGCTGCCTTTATTGTTGGGGATTTTTGCACTTTATGTTTAAAACCCAAAAGGAATAATGGCGGCGCTTCGCGCCGCCATTATTCCTTTTGGGTTTTATTTCCAAAGAGCTTTAAATTACTAGCCTTCCGACAAATGCTCATTGAGAGGACGAATGCTCACAATTGTGCCACCGAGACGGGTGATACTCCGCATTTTTTCATTCATGCGATTATAAGGAACTTGAATAAAAACATTATCGCTAGGGCGGATAACATAATTACTATTGTCTGGTTGTTGATAGCGATTAAGCCCTGCTACTTCATAAACAAAGAAGCGAGTATCTGAAGTTGAAGTTGGAGGTATCATAAAAACAGATTTTCAATATAGATTGTTGAAATTGATGAATATGTGTGTCTAAAAGGTACACATATTAAGGTTGTTTAGACAGTCGTTACACTGGCAACTTTTCCACCCATTTTATTGATGCGTTGCAAAGTGCTGTTTAGCTGCTCATAGGACACGATGTACTCGCGGTTGCTGCGGCGCACTTTAGGGTATCGAGGCAGAGAAATTGCGGCTACTTCGATACGGTAAAGGCGATCGCCTGAACCTGTAGAAGAGCGACCAAATGCACGAGTAGCCATTGCACCCTTTGTAGAGCGATATGCCCATCCATCGTTGCCGCCAGAAGCTCCAACGATCGCAGAAGCACTGTTTTGAGCAAGTTCAGCCGCTAGTCTGGAATTATTGCCTTCAATTTGAGAGCGATCGCTGTTGGCATAGCCACGATAGAGACGGAACATTCTGGTAAAGCCAGTAGTTTGATCGCCAACTTTGTTCTCGAAACCGCGATAGTAAGGTACGGTCGAATCGCCAAAATTAGCTTCGTATTCAACTGAATCAATATAAGAATCGATATCAGCGTCATATCCTTCGTTTTGATAGCGATCGAGATGCTCAACTACTTCAGCTTCATTATAAGGAGCGCGTCCCAATAGATGCTTGAAGTTTAACTCAATCACGCGGGTATGAAAGTTAGGATAGAGAAACTTGGTTTTGTATAGCTCTGACTTGGCAACGGCCCGAACAAAATCACGTACTGTGATTTGACCGTTGTTTAGTAAAGATTCAAGAGCATCCAAGCGCTCTGATGCCATGATGTAATCATTTCCTAAGACATGACGATAAACCGCGTTAATTACAGTCTTAGCATTTTCTGGTGTCCAGTTAGGACGAAGTTCTGTTGGACTGCTATCGCTATAAGCAGAAATTCCCAAACGGGAAGCAGCATTAGTAATCACTATATTTTTATTCTCCTTTAATATGTAGGCAAGTTGAAATCAAACCCAGTTTGATAAAATTACTACGAAGATGTAATTTTATCAAACTGGGTTTATGCATTAAGCTAGAGAAATCTGCGTAATGCGGCTTCCACGTTTATTCAACCTTTGTAAAGTTGGTGAAAGTTGGTCATAGGAAACCACGTACTCACTAACACTACGGCGAATTTGGGTAGTCCGTCCGTTATCGGCTTGGATAGCGCGTACACGATACACCTGTCCGCGATCGTCTCCAGTAGTTCCAGTCAGCGCTTGCCCATAGTGGGGAGTGCGAATTGGATTAGCTGAGTTCTGTGCGAGCTCCTCATTTAGCCAAGTTGATTTGTTCTTGGATTGAGTGCGATCGCTATTGGCATAGCCACGATAAATCTGGAACATGCGAGTAAACCCTACGGTTCTCTGTCCAGTTTGGTATGAAAACCCTCGGAAATAGGGAACAATCGACTCGCCAAAATTATCTTGATATTCAACTGAATCAATATATGAATTGATCTCCGCTTCATATCCATGTTCAATGTAGCGATCGAGATGTTCTACGATCTCCGCTTCATCATTGGGCGCACGTCCCAAAAGATGTTTGAAGTTCAACTCAATAAAACGAGTATTTGGAACTGTGGAAAAGAACTTTGTCCGATACAAATCTGACTGTGCTAAGGCTCGGACAAAATCGCGAACCGAGATATTGCCACTAGCAAGCAATGACTCAGCACTAGTTAGGCGTTCTGATGCCATCAAATGATCGTTACCAAAAACCTGACGATTAGCCGCAGTAATTACGGCGATAACATCAGCTCCAGTCCAGTTAGCCCGTAACTCCACAGGAGAAGTATTTACAAAAGGCTCGAACCCTAAACGGGTTGCTGCCGAAGAACTTGTCATATTTAAGCTCCCAATTTTTTTAACAAATTTTTTAAAAAGAAAACGGTAAGTACTCCCCGCAGGGCGTACTTACCGTTTTCGGGGTTTTCATATGCTTTAACATTTTAGGATAAAGATTGGCGTTGCTTAGCGCCACCAATCTTTGTCTCTAGAAGAAGAAAACCGATTAGCTTAGGGCATTGATTGCATAGTCGATGTAGGAATTAGCTTCCAAAGCTGCATCTCCACTCAAACCATGATTAGCCTTGATTGATTTCAATGCTTCAACATACCAGCTAGGAGAAAGATCGAAAGCACGGTTGATTTCGGTCAAACCACTTACTAGATAGTCATCCATAGGACCAGTGCTACCAGCAATCAAGCAGTAGGTGATCATGCGGACATAGTAGCCGATGTCACGAACGCACTTTGCTTTACCGCGAGGGGTGGAAGCGAAGTTGTTGCCAGACTGTTGGGTGGTGTAGGGATATTTTTGGTAAACAGCATTTGCTGCACCTTCGGCCAAGCTGGAAGCTTTAGCGCTCAATCCTTTAGCAGCATCAAGGCTAGCAGCCGCTGTGCGTAAACGACCAAATGCAGCTTGCATTTCAGGAACGCCAAGATAGCGACCTTGGGAATCGGCTGTAGAGACGGCTTCTGTTAAAGGAGTTTTCATACTTAATGTACCTCTAGGAATTTATATGAGATGTTTTGAAAAGAAAAAAGAAAAAGGAAAAATTAATTTAAGAAAATTAATGATTAGCCTACTGCTGCGGCTGCTTTGTCGAAGTAGCTAGCGAGTTCAGACATCAAAGCGCTGCAATCGCCACGGGTTACGCCATTAGGATCGTTAGCAAGTGCGATCGCTGCTGATTTCATTTTCTCGATGCCAACTGCAACTGATCCACCAGGAACGCCCAATGCACTGTAGGTTTCACGCAAACCATTGAGGCAACGATCTTCCAAAACGCTAGCATCGCCAGAGAATACTGCGTAGGTTACATAGCGAAGAATGATGTCCATGTCGCGCATACATGCAGCGATACGACGATGGGTATATGCATTTCCACCAGGAGCGATCAATTGAGGCTGTTCGTCAAACAAAGCACGAGCTGCGTCGGTGACGATGGAGGAAGAGCTAGCTGTGATGCGGTTAACTACATCCAAACGCTTTGTGCCATCAGAAACTAATTGTTTCAGTGCATCAATTTGAGAATCAGATACAAAAGCACCACGAGTGTCGGCTTGGGCAACTACTTTAGTAAAAGCATCTAGCATTCTAAAGAATCTCCTTGTTTAATATATAAGTTTTGTTATGACTCCCAATCCTTCTATTACTTTGTGATATGGAACTGCAATTAATATCTGCAATTAATATCTGCAAAATATATAGATTCCTAAGCCTGAATTGATTAAGATAACCAATCTATCCAATTTACTTAAGAGAGCTAAACCTTAACTGTTTCCAGTTGATTTCGTTCAATTGGCTTTGGGATTGAACTGATTAAAACAACTAATTTGTGCAGATTTTGTGCAAATCAAGAAGTGTTGTTTATGGAGTTAATTTAAAATTCGGGGGAGTTCTGCAAGCCTTTATCAGCCAATCGCTCTAGGGATTTCTACCTAATCAGCAATTGTAAAGTATTCGTTTTATTTGATCTTATTTCTTAATATAAAGATTGATAACAAACTAATATTTTTAGCCATTCTCATTTATAGGAATTGTCTGTAATGTCAATTTGTGAGGTGTAACTACACTTTCAGAAATTAAAAATTAAACCGATGGATTGGTAATTGTTAAGAACATTGCGACATAATCTGCTTAACAATTATTTATTGTTGGCTGGTAATTCGTCATCTACCAGTAACTCTCATTATGAAAACTTTGTATTGATCTGGCGGCAACTATTGAGAATAGCCGCAATAAAAATCTTTAAAAAGCAGATTCTTAGTGCTAGGCGATGGTTGTGTAAGTATCTGTTCAGCAGAGTCATCCTCGACCAAGAAGCAAAATATAGGTACTCCCTTCCCAGTCAAGAAATAGCCGTGCGGGGCTTTTCCCCGCACGGCTATTTCTTTGTTTTATCTGTCTATTTCTTCGGTGGGAATGGAGTAAAGAAACAGAGAAACTTTCAATGTTTAGATCTACCAGTTCCTCTGTCTATGATTTAACCTAAAGCCCTATATATCTATGGCTTGATCTTAATGATATCGATTGTACCGTCCCCTTCATTGGCAGTTAAAACCAAATTCCGACTAGGAATCACTACTAATCCTTCTGGATTTTTGCCAGTCGGCACAACCCCTAAAAGAACCGGCATACGAATCGACGAAATGTCATAAGCCAACAAGAAGTTTCCCCGCTCTGAGGTTAGAAAAGCAACCTGTTTGTTGTCTACAACTGAAACTACTGCACCTTCCAATTCAATACCTCTCTTTGAAGAGCGTTTGAGAGGATAAAAACTATTTTTAATAGAGATCGCTTCTACAGAGTTGCCGCTTTCATAAACGACTGCACCTTGTAGATCAAAAATAGTCCAGCCGCGTCCACCAGAATAGACATTATCACCAAAAGTTTTGCGCTCCGTATCTCCCTCATTGGCAGTAACCAAAAAAAGCCCATCAGCAGTAAAAGCAATCCCATCGGGTTCGCGCCGGCTAGTGAATTTCTCCGTCAAGCTAGCTTTGTCATCGTCGCTCAGGTCTGCAAGTTGAGTAACTGTGCGAGCTGAAAAAATCCGAGTTACGCTGGCTGATTTAATATCAATCAAGGCGATCGCATTATTTTCTTGTAAGGTTACAGCAGCCATTTTGCCATCGGGAGAAATTGCCACGTATTCTGGCTGAGGATCGTTAGGGAAATTCACCCCAGAAATCCCCTTAAGGTTGATGGCGATGTTTTGAATGGATGACTTGGATAAGTTATTGTAATCGAGGGTAACGATCGCAACTGTTCCCGGTCTTTTACCTGGCAACTTATCGGTATCTTCTTCATCTTCAATCGCAACTACTAATTTCTTCCCATCAGGGGTAATGGCAATACTATCAGGACCAATACCAGGGAGGGTAAGACTAGCTACTTGTTTGCGATCGCTCATGTTAAAGAATAGGAGTTGACCTGATTTTTCTTTGACAAAAATAGACACGATCGCATACTTCGCATCGGGGGTAATTACTACAGAAGTTGGTTCACCCACATTGGCAACACTAACCACACCAAGCATCTTCGGCTTGCTAGGGTCTTGAATATTGACAAATCCTATATCATTCTCTTTGGAGTTGACATAGACAATTCTATTACCATCGCGACTAGCTGCAATAATTTCTGGGGCAGAGCCAGGGGTTTTGAATCGCACTATAGATGAAAGCTTAGCTTCAGGTTGAGCGATCGCTGCGGTAGCGGTAGTAAAGGCTACTAGAGCCACAGCAGGCAGTATGTATGCAGAACGCAATCTGTACATGGAGTTGAGTAAATTATTGCTAATGTGTAGACTGCTAAATACTACAAGACAAATCTTAAGCAAAGATTAAGCTTGTTTCAGATTCTTAGTTTCTGGCGCTGAAAATGATTCATTTCACTACGTTTCAGCGATTCAATCGTATTTAGGAATTACGCAGCGATCGCAGATCTTGTAGGGTGCGTTAATGAAATGTAACGCACCCGTTTTTTCTTTAGTCAAACTATTTTTGGCTAATCTCAAATGCTGATTCGGATCTGTAAATGCACACATGACTATAGCGTCTCAGCTAGACCGTTATACCAACATTCAGATATCTCTGATTTGAAGAATGAAGGCACTGATTGCGCCTAGTGAGGTGCAGAAAGTCCAATTAAGCAAAGATTACAGGATTCTTTTGTCGAAGTGGACTAAGATTTCTTTTAGCAATAGGGCTTTTATTAATTGCTGCAAAAATATTGACTGCTATGCTCTAGATTTAGGCGGCGAAATCAAACAACATTGTCGTCATGTAACGCTCAGTCCATTCTGTGCCAAAAGACTTTTCGAGAACTCGCCGAGTTTTATCATTCTGCTGTTGCTTCTCGCAGTAATAGCGCTGACCCGCCAAAATCTGATCGATTTCTATAGAAGTCGTTAACGGCTCCGTTGCCACTGCTAGCTGACAGTGCAAAGTCAAATATTCGCGCACACGTTGCAGGAAGTTCGCCTCTTCTTTCTCTCCCATTGGACGCACAAACAAACAGAAATCGGAAAAAATATCGCCCCACTGTGGTAGCTCACGAGTCTGCTCAAAATGCATCTCAGGTAAACTCGACAAAGCGTTGTGGTAGCTACGAGGTAATGCGCGTTCAGGATGCACAGGAGATAGATCTGCGATCGCGGCGCTAATACTGCCACGACCACCAACTAAATCGGCTCCGAAGATGGGAATGCCATATTCAGGATTAGGAAACATTACACAGTGCAAAATATCTAAGCCACTGCCAACTCTAGCTAGCTCTAAATGCAACTTCCGAAATTGTGGTGTGCTATAGCAGTGATTTTCAATCACTAGGCGCTCACCTTCTAATGCACCCTCAACATAGCCGAGGTCTTCTGGAACTTGATAATCCGATAAATCTAAGTTTTCCCGCCATACAGATTCGATACAGTTAGCTAAATCGTGAATGAGGGGATACTGTTGCTCTCGCAGCGACGCTTGTGTGGCTTGAGTCATGCGATTTTATCTCAATATATGTGAATTTAAAAAAAGTATTTATTGTCTGACCATGACTGATTTTTCGTGCAAAATATGTGCAATTACAGCGCTTTGCGCTCAAACCCAAACCAAGAAAGTTTTTAAAAGTATTGCGAAGCAACACTTTTAAAAACTTTCTTGTGGTTTATTTGATCGAAAATTGCTGTAAAAGCCCAATATTGGAAAGACTGGCGAAGTCCGCTTTGCCAATATTGGGTACAGCCATAAAAGGTTTGCTCTGCGAACTATTTATCTGTTTTGGTAAGCTTTAACCCGTTGCAGTCGATTATGAATGCGACTTGCTAGATCGATGCCCACGATTGGTTTGCATAGATAGTCATCTGCGCCAACACTAAAAGCGAGATTTTGAGTATTAACATCTGTCATCACACTCAGAAATAAAATTGGTAATCGCTGCCAGTTGAGATTGCTTCTTAGAGATTGACAGAGTTCAAATCCATTGATTTCAGGCATATTAACATCCAACACCAAGACATCAGGCAATACTGATTGCAACACCGTCCAAAAGTCCTGTGGATCTGCCAAAGTCGTTACTTTAAATCCCCAAGGCTTCAGTAGCTTAGGTAGCGATCGCAAACAATCGACATCATCATCAACAATCATCACCTTAGTTCCAATTTGAGAATGATCTAGCTCGAATCTTGAAGATGATATATCTGCGATCGCTGCGATGGGGGCACTTTGAATTAGATGCGTATTTTGAATTGACTCTTCTAAAGAAGTTACCAAGGCTTCTAAAATTTCTAACTGTTGTTTTTTTAGTAAAGGTTGGCTAGCCAGCAGATTTTCTAATTGACGAGCTAATTGCATCGCGATCGTTAAGCCAAGGGTTCCCAAAGTTCCCGCTAATTTGTGAGCTACCTGTTGAGCCTGCGCTTGTAATTGTGGATCTAGTTTGCCAGATTTTAATTTCCTGACAGCTTCAAATAATACTTCTAATTGTTCAAGACTTTTCGGCTTGGTGTCTATCCAAATTTGGTTTAAGAATTCTAAATACTGCTTCTGTTGATTATCTTGAGACTTTGCTTGTGATAATTTAGGTAAATTGCGGCTAGCAGACTCAATTTGGCTTGGCATTCCAACATCGTCTCCCTTATCTGGTGCTTTGAGGTAATAGCCACGCCCATGGACAGTCGCAATAAAATCTGATGGAGCACCTGCCTCTACTAACTTATGGCGTAATCGTCGAATATGCGATCGCACTGTCGCTTCGGAGGGAAACTCATCGGATGACCATAAGCGATCGAGGATCTCGTCAGCACTGAGTAAATGTTGGCTATCGCGCAATAACAGCTCCAACAACTCATATTCTTTATTTGTAAGCGTTAGGGAATGATCGTTGTAGGAAACTTCGCAGGTACTAGGATTTAGCAGTAAACCTCCCCAAACTAGTAGAGGAAAAGAACTGGCATTACTGCGCCGCAGTAATGCTCTAATCCTTGCAATTAATTCAGCTATATCAAAAGGTTTAACCACATAGTCATCAGCCCCCGCATCTAATCCGCTGACTTTGGCGGTGCTGGCGTTTTGTGAGGTGAGTAATAGAATGGGTGTGGTATATCCTTCGGCACGAAAGCGTTGACATAGGCTTATTCCGTCCAGTTTTGGTAAAACTATATCTAATATAATTAGGTCATACTCGAAGGTCGAGCCATAAGTCCAACCCATTTCCCCATCTTTGACCACATCTACAATATAGTGATTGTCGGTCAGATTTTTAGTTAGGACAGTAATTAATACGTCATCATCTTCTACGAGTAATATTTTCATAGCTTTTACCAATCGAGCATTTTCACAATCTGATCGGGGAGATCGAGGGAATTAAAAGGTTTTGTAATCACCCCACTGACCCCTAAATCATTAAACTGTCTTCTCTCTGATGTTTGGGCTTTGGCGGTTAGGAAAATCACTGGAATCTGAGCTGTTTGTGGATCGGCTTGAAGTGCTTTAAATGTGGCTATACCATCCATATCTGGCATCATCACATCTAGCAAAATAGCATCAGGGCTTTCATTGCAAGCAGTTTTAATCCCTTGTGGTCCCGAACTCGCAATTAATACATCCCAATCAGTGACCATCTGAATACCAAACTGCACAACAGTTTGAATGCTTTCTTCATCATCCACAATCAAAATCCGTTTAGTCGGCATGGCTTTCTGTTAGCTATAAACAGTAATTTTCATTATGAATCGATTTGTGCTTTTTGTATCATTGTGTATTTTCTCAAGACCTAAATGACTACTTGTACATTGCGATCGCCAAGATCCTCAAGCCTATCAAAATAGCGATCGCCTTTCTCAAAGCTAAAAACTAATTGCGATCGCAAAAAAATTCCACTCATGATGATTTTATGCCTTGATGTAACAACAATTTGTAGCTACAATAAGCTTAATGTTAACGTAAGCTAATAATGAGGTTTGAATGGGATGAAGCAAAGCGTCTTGCCAATCTTCGTAAGCATGGAATTGATTTTCTAGATGTTTCTTTCGTGTTTGAAGGAGATACATTAACAGTTGAGGATAATCGCTATGATTATGGAGAGCAGCGTTTTGTCACATTTGGTTTATTACAAAGTTTAGTTGTGGCTATTGTCCATAGCGATCGCAATGATTCTATCCGTATTATTTCTGCAAGAAAGGCAACTAGATATGAACAAAAAATCTATTTCGAGGAAGTCTTTGACTGATTGGCAGAGTCTTGAGGCGAAGAATGATGAAGATATCGATCTGTCAGATTGTCCAGAAGTTACTCCTGAAATGTTTGCTAAGGCGATTGTAAAGCGCGGTGGTTTACCTCTTACAAAGAATAAAGCACAGATTACGCTTCGGATTGACAGTGATGTTTTAGATTGGTTTAAGTCTCAAGGACGCGGTTATCAAACTCAGATTAATTCTTTGTTACGGGCTTATATGGAAGCTAGAAAATAGATCGCATTTCTCAAAGCTAAAAACTAATTGCGATCGCAAAAATCTTCAAGTCCATAAATTAAGTGGTTAACAACCTTACAAAACCTTCCTGTTCAAAATGGCGATCTGTAGTTAGAGCATCGGTTATACCTCGATGGCGCATCAAGATGAAGCTCACTGCATCACACAATGAATAGGTTTTATCCATGCGATTTAATAGAAGATTGACCGCTTCTTGATGTAATTCTTCGTCAACCCATATTGTTTCAATATCTGGATGTTCTAATAAGTCTGTTACAAAAGTGAGAGCGTCAATTCGTGGTAAGTTTCGCACTTGGGCGAGGGCGACAAACTCTGATAGAACGTAGCTATGGGTTAGATAAGTATGCGCCGCATCGAACGCTTTGACTGCAATCGGATGTTGTGGCTCGCTAGTATGAATGTAGCAAAGTAAGCCTGATGTATCGAGAAGTAACACTAGGCGATCGCTCCAAGCTCATGAGCATAAGCTTTGGCGAGGTCAGTATCAATGCCTTCATTATCTGCGCCTGTTGCATATCCTAGATTGATTGCGCCAGCATGACGGTGAAACCTTTGACGTGCTACTTGTTTTTCAGCTTCGTTTTGTAATTTGGGTTTGTTTAGTTGCTTATGTACTTTGAGGGATGCGATCGCCCATTCGGTGATGGTTACGCCTGCTAGTTCAGCACGTTGTCTGATTTCGGCGTAGTCGGTATCGCTAAGTTCTAGGGTTAGGACTTGACTCATTGGGTTCTAACTTGAAAGCTATTGATTTATGGTAAAGCATTTTTTGAGGCGATCGCAGTTCTCAAAGCTAAAAACTAATTGCGATCGCCAAAATCCTCAAGCTAATCAAAATAGCGATCACCTATTCTCAAAGCTCAAAATCAATAGCGATCGCCAAATCATCAAGTCAATCAAAACAGGAATTACACTTACAGCAAATCTCTAAGTTCATCTCTTGTAATCTGACAATCTCTTAGTATCTGGGAAAGTAGTCCAGTTCCGATATCTTCACCTGAATGAACTGGCACTACTGTGCGCCTACCATCAGCATGAATGAGAATATGATGACTACCCTTTACTCGCGCCACATCAAAGTCAATTTTCTGTAGAGCTTTGATTAGTTGGTTACCTGTCAAACTTGGTAGTTTGCTCATACTTTTACTAAAATTTTCTGTATGCCTACAAATTCTGGAGATGGAATATCTTGGTTCTCAAATTCTAAGCAAAGCTCTGCTGCCTCTTGAATGCGTTCCATGAGAATATCAAGGGATTTTGCTTGGGTATGACAGCCTTTTAAGTTAGGAATTGAGGCGACAAAATACCCGTCAGAGTCCTTTTCGATGACTACGTTAAATTCTCTAATCATTTTTGACTAACTCGCCTATCTTGATTTGCCTAAATTGCTTTCAGCTTATTGCCTTAGTCTACTATAGGTTAACGAAGTAAAAGCGATCGCCAAAGTCATCAAGTTCCTATACAAAAGAAAGTGTATTTTATTAATGCATCTCACAAACTGAGGTTGCGTAAGGTCTTTACAGCAAATACCGATCAAACGCGCCACAAGTCTAGTAATCTAAAGCATCACTAAAATTAAACAAAATATGTCAGCATATTCGCTTGATTTACGGCACAAGATATTAAGTGCATGGCAAAACAAA
>JBIKYZ010000061.1:0-21188 GCA_044354985.1 Pseudanabaena sp.
TATGTGCTACTCTTGGTTTAGTTTCGATGAAGCAATTACGTTCAAACTTTGTTTCAGTATACATTCTCAGACTCTTTTATCTAAATCAAATCTCTGGATTTTCTATCTGCGTAAGGTGAGTCAATAATACCTTCTGGCTTAAATACACTGATCGACTCATTCATTGTTTAATCCTCACTAGATCAATTGGCGTAAAAATTGTATATACTTTTGGCAATTCTTCTTTGGTTGCGACAGAACCTCTTTGACAATGACACTGAGCAAAAAAGCATATTTGCAATCGATGTCACACCGATAGCTTTGGCTAGGTTAATCAGCAAGACTTCTCGTTGCAAAATTACATTTTGTCAGATAGAACCCATTAGGTATCTTAGGGAGAGAAGAACAATGAGTCAATCATTGCTATGCCATTGACCAACTGATGTTTTCAAACGATCAGGAGAGAGTTAGATAGAAACTCATTGCTGATTCTACAGATCAGAGCTAAGTTGATGTTGTGGAATATTAGTACTCAGAATATTAGTACTCAATGGTCATGCTTTCGTATGTTACCCCACGAGTTGTTTGAATTCGCTCAGTTGGCTTGGCTTTAATTTTATGGACAAACTGTGATTCTGTCATCTCTGCATTCACAGCACTATTCTCCACATCAAGATCTAGTTGAGCGAGGTTGCGATCAAGTTCAGCAAGGCGATCAACTATTTGTTGTTGGCGATCGCATACTCGCACCAATTCTTCTTGCAGGCGTTCTTTCTCATTAGCGAGTTGATGCATCTGAATATATAACGCTGAAGGAGTTTTACGCAAAGGCATAGAACGCAACTTTGGCTGGATGGGTCTACGAGATGTACGAGAGATAGTCATAGGATTTTGTCCAGATAGACATTTTATTTGGTTGTAAGAACTTTTAATCAGTAAAAAATTTTATGATTTAGTTGGACTTGGCTCAAAGAATACTTTATATAAAATAAATCCGACTAGCGCCATAATACCTATGGAAATTGCCGCTGTAACTAGTCTAAATATAAAACTCAGAATTGTAAAGGAAACTAAGCCGATCACCACGATCGCCGCGACTTTGGTTGCTCCAGTCAGACTATTAACCCAAGCAATTAGACTACCTAATCCAGTTTTAGCTGCCTCAACACTTTGACCAATAGCAATACGTTCTGGCTCAGCGCGTTTGTTGGGGTCGTGAGTTTGACCACTTGCTTGTTGTTTATTGCCCATCACTTCGCGCTCTAGCTCACGAAAGCGTTCTTCTAGGTTATCGGGTTGACTCATAGCAGCAAATGAATAAAAAACTATGTTTCATTCTACTGCATACCTTGGAATCCCCCCAAACTTAAGACAATCCTATAGCAATTCAATCTAAACCAAAACGAATAAAGTTGCGCCCCTCAGGGGCGCAACTTTATTCGTTTTGGCAATTTATTTTGCACAAGTACTTATTGCAAACAATTACAAACATAAGTCTAGAGAGCTATCCCGAATTTTGTTACAAATTGTTAAAATAATATGTAAACTAAAGTCTACAAGATGAGTCTCCAAAAATCCTATGCCTGCAACCAAAAAAGACTTTGCGTTAGATCGTTATGATGTCGATGCGATCGCAGACTACTATCGCAACCAACCTTTTAAAGTCTGGTGGCGGTGCATAGTGATTTTTGTGCCACTAATCTGGTTGTTTCTGAGACTAAGGCTGAAATCTAAAGCCTCAGCAAAAGAATTAAAAAAATTAGCGATCGAATCGCGTAAGCTGCTTACCCGTTTGGGCCCAGCATTTATCAAAATTGGTCAAGCACTTTCCACTCGTCCCGATATCGTGCCGCCTGTGTTTATGGATGAACTCGCTGAACTTCAAGATCAGCTACCACCATTTCCTAATGAAATCGCTTTCCAATTTATTCGCGATGCATTGGGCGACGATCCATTAGAAGTTTACGCAGAGATCTCTGACAATCCGATCGCAGCAGCTTCGCTTGGTCAGGTTTATAAAGGCAAACTCAAAACAGGTGAACTCGTTGCCATCAAAGTGCAGCGTCCAGACATTGCTGCGGGTATTGCCCTTGACATGTATATACTGCGTGGTATTTCCGTATGGCTCAAAAAGACCTTTAAATTCGTTCGCACAAATTTAGCAGCGATCCTTGATGAGTTTGCTAGTCGCATCTTTGAAGAAATGGACTACACCTTTGAAGGTCAAAATGCCGAGAAGTTTGCTAAGTACTATGGAGGATTAGACGAGGTTTATGTTCCCAAAATCTATTGGCAATATACCGCTAGGCGCGTATTGACAATGGAATGGATTGAAGGCATCAAATTAACCAATGTACTAGCAGTAAAAGAAGCAGGATTTGATAGCCGCCATATTATCGAAGTTGGCGTGCAGTGCTCTCTGCGCCAGTTACTCGATTATGGCTATTTTCATGCCGATCCTCATCCAGGTAACTTGTTAGTAATGGGTGATGGCAAACTCGCCTATTTAGATTTTGGGATGATGAGCCAAGTTTCGGCTGAACAGCGCTTTGGACTAATCGAAGCGATCGTGCATTTAGTCAATCGTGATTTTGTGGCTTTATCTAAAGACTATGTGCGCCTAGGATTTTTGACAGAAGATATTGACTTTGAAGGAATTGTGCCTGCTCTATCGGAAGTCTTTAACCCACCTGAAGGTCAAAGCCTTACTCAAATGGATTTCAAAGACATGACCGATCAACTCTCGCAGATCATGTATGACTATCCATTCCAAGTCCCAGCCTATTATGCACTAATCATTAGATCGCTAGTCACTTTAGAAGGGATTGCTTTGAGCGTCGATCCCAATTTTAAAGTTTTAGCGGTCGCCTATCCCTATGTGGCAAATCGTTTGCTAAATGACACTGCCCCAGAATTACGCATGGCTCTGAAGGATTTACTCTTCCGCGATGGTGAGTTCCGTTGGAATCGTTTAGAGAATTTGCTGAGCAATGCTCAAGAAAACCCTGACTATAACTTGAATGGAACTCTCGACAAGGGCATTGATTTCTTACTGTCAGATCGCAGTGAGTTCATGCACGATCGCATTATTGATGAAATCGTTAAAGGTATTGAAGTTGAGACGAGTAAGCGTTTGCCAGAGAGGTTTCGCACTTCAATAATTGGCGATATTGTGATTGATCCTAAAGTCAAAGCAACAATATCTACAACTGAGGCTCCTTCAAGTTTGGGTTATATTGCCAGATTATGGACAATCCTTCAAAAAGATAAGGCGATCGCACCGTCCGATATTTTGCCTTTAGCGACCCGCATCCTCAGTAAGCGTCAAACGCTCACTATTGGACGTGATGTTATCTCTAAACTAGCTCAGCGATCGCTAGTGCGAGTAGTGCGTGAAGTGTTATTACGCGACGAGAAGAAATATCAAGATGATAAGCAGCAGGATTTGGTCAATAATTCTATTCGCGATCCACAAAGCGAAGAGCGAGAACTAGTTGGCTCTGGTTTAAGACGACCTGTAAATGGTCGTAGTTGGTAACACAAAAGGAGCGCTAAGCGCTCCTTTTGTGTTTTAGAAGAAAAGTTCTATTCCTGACTCTGTGCAAGCAGTCTCCAGCAAATCATTCAAACTAAGCTCCCCAGCCCATTTTTGTAAATAATCAAAATCAAGGCGATCACCCTGAATTTTTAGCACACCCAAAACATCGCGCCATTGCCTCTGTGATTCATTCTTAGTCATCCGATACCAGACTAACTTTTGTAAAACAGTATCTTCAGGGCTACAAAGATAAATAGCATCTGATGCAGGGCGATTTACGGGAATATATAATTGTCTTCGCGCCATTTTTGACTGGGCAAACGCATCATTTCGCATCACAAAGATATCTGCTTTTTCAGTCGTTTCCAAATCAATTATATTAAAAGAAGAAGTTCTACCACGCATAGCATCCTCGACAGCAATCTCGCTAATATAGAAATCTTGAGAGAAAGTATTTAGGATTGATTGAGTCTGACTCTGGTGGATACTTATGACTAGATCTAGATCCTCTGTGAATCTGACTTCACCTTGGAAAGAACTAGCTACTGAACCACCGATGTAATAAGGGATTTTTAACAATTCGAGAAAAGTAGCTACTTTTCTCGCTAAATAGATTGGATCTTCTATCATCAGTTCTCGATCATATACTGTTGTAGATTTTAATAGCTCAGCTATATTGCTCCCTAGACGTTTTCTAATATAGTGGTAGCGAATCTCGTTTGGTGAGGCATCTGGATAAAGACTTTTGATCCCAGTTAAGGTAAATATAGCAGCTTTTTTTAAAACTCTAAGGATCAGCTTTTCTTTCTGCTCCAAGTCCATTTGTCGCCACAAACCAAACAAATACATCTCAGCGTCAATGCTGGTGTCAATGGATTGGGTTTTGTATCCCACAGGAGCGCTTAGCATTTGATTTTACCTGTCCATCTGACTAGGGCAAAGAAGGGTTAATATAAACGAAAAACACCCTGTGATTTATGCTAACACAAGCTGATCTTAAGAGTGAGCTAGATGCATTGTCTAGTCCAACCAAAGCAATTACACTCTCTCGCTTTTTTAAAACTGGTAAAGGCGAATATGGAGAAGGCGATCGCTTTTTAGGTGTTACCGTGCCAGAGCAACGGCAATTAGCCAAAAAATTTATCAGTCTTAGCTTTGATGAGATAGAAAAACTTCTCCAAACTGATATTCATGAATATCGTCTTACCGCGTTGTTGATTCTCACCTATCAATATCCTCAAGCTGATACTTTTAAACGAGAAGAAATCTTTAAGTTCTATCTCAAACATACCAAGTGGATTAACAACTGGGATTTAGTAGATGTCACCTGTCGTCAAATTTTGGGCGTACATTTACTTCACCAAGACCGTAATATTCTGCAAGAATTAGCCCGATCGCAAAATCTTTGGGAACAGAGAATCGCAATTGTTTCTACCCTAGAATTTATCAAACATCAACAGTTTGCCGATACTCTCGAAATTGCCATAATTCTGCTAAATCATTCCCATGATCTCATTCATAAAGCGGTTGGCTGGATGCTGCGTGAAGTTGGCAAACAAGATCGCCAGATTTTAGTAAGTTTTTTGGATATCTACTATCAGCAAATGCCCCGCAAGATGTTGCGATATGCGATCGAGCATTTTGATGAACCAAACCGAAAAGCATATTTGTCAAAGCCCAAGAATTGAGTGACGGCACGAAGTGCCGTCACTCAATTCTTGGGCTTTCGCACATCTTGGCAATATTGTTTAACTGCTTCCGTAATTATGCTGTTTAGGTCTACATACTTGTTTGCAAAAGGCGGTTGCCAATCGGATAAGCCCAAGACATCGTGGGTTACAAGGATCTGTCCATCACAGCCTTGCCCCGCACCAATGCCAATTGTAGGAACAGGGATAAGTTTCGTAATCTGGGTCGCTAACTCCGCAGGAATATTTTCTAATAAGAGTGCAAAAATACCAGCTTCAACTAAAGCTTTGGATTGATGTAAAATTTCTGCGGCAGAATCAGGAGTACTACCTTGAACCCGATAACCGATTCGATTTACAGATTGTGGCGTTAATCCTACATGCCCCATCACAGGCATTCCCGCTTGCACTAATTTGTGAATAGTTGCAACCATATCGGGATAGCCACCTTCGAGCTTAATACCCCGAGCGTCGGTTTCTTTAAAAATACGTCCAGCCGATCGCATCGCTTCTTCAGTACTAACTTGATAGCTAAGAAATGGCATATCGACGATTAGAAAAGCATTTTCGACCCCACGACCAACAGCTTGAGCATGATGGATCATTGCATCAAGAGTAACGGGAAGCGTATTTTTATATCCAAGCGTCACCATCGCCAAAGAATCACCCACCAAAATCATATCCACGCCAGCTTTATCAAGCAGTTTAGCGATCGCATAGTCACTTGCTGTCAGCGCCGCGATCGGCTTTTTTTGCTGTTTCAATTTTTGCAATTGGGCGATCGTTACTGACATCGGGGCATTCCTCGCAAGTATTAAAGAACCAATTTGTTGTTGCTCTGCCTTGCCATAACAAATTGGTTCTTTATTTTATAGGGCTAACATCTAATGTAAACTTTTTAAAGCAAACGCAAAAGATTTATCGAGTTCGGTACGAGAAGCAAACATTATGCAAGTTGGTCAAAAAGTTCGTGTTCGTAGTTTCAAAGATGGTAGCGGTAAGGCGATCGCTAATAAAGTCGGCGAGATCGGAGTCATTAAAGAAGAAAAGATTATGGATGGTAGTAAATGGGGCTTCGTTGTCAAATTCCCTGACAGTACCAAGTCTTGGTTTTTTGCAGATGAGTTAGAATCAGTAGCCTAAACCCGTCTTGATGTCGCGCAATGCGCGACATCAAGACCATTAGATAAGCCAAATAAGCCCTATGGCAGATATTAACCGTCACGATATTATTCGAGGCATGATGGCTGAGGTTGATGGATTAAGCTATAGCGTGGCTTCAGCTAGTCTTGAAGCAGCTTTGGCTTTTGTCACCAAGGCTTTAGCCGACCACCAATCAGTCATCCTAAGTGATTTTGGTAAGTTTGGAGTACGGCATCGTCGGGCGCGTTTAGGTAGTCATCCCCGCACCCATCAGCCAATTCACATTCCCGAAGTTACCGTTCCCTATTTCACTCCCTGCCCTCATCTAAAAAAGCTGGTGCAGCGTTAAAATAAAGAATCATTTTTATGTGGTGTGGCAAAGCCACACCACATAAAAATGATTCTTTATTCAATTTCAAAAGCCTAATAAGAAGATCCAATGAGCCTAATTCTGACATTTATCGGTAAGGGCGGCGTTGGCAAAACGACAACCGCGATCGCTGCTGCGCGTTCTTTGGCAACCCAAAACAAAAAAGTTTTATATGTTGGTCAACAAGCGGGTGACACTCTCAGTATGAGGCTAGGTGTAGAGCTGAACAATGAGCCACAATTAGTCGCACCAAATTTTGAAGCCGTACATTTGCGATCAACGGTTTTGCTGGAAAAGTATTGGGACAAGATGAAAGGGCTGGAAAATCAGTATCTGCGTACTCCTTTTTTTAAAGAAGTTTATGGTCAAGAGCTTGGCATTTTACCAGGCATGGATTCAGCTTTAGGATTGAGCTTTTTGCGGGAACGTGATGCCGAAGGCAAATATGACGTAATTATTTACGATGGTATGGGCGATCTTGAAACCCTACGAATGCTAGGGATGCCAGAAATTCTAGGATGGTATTTGCGTCGTTTTAAACAGGTGTTAACAGGCTCCGCGATCGGTCAAGCAATATCACCTTTTGTTGAGCCAATTCTAAGAAGTATTCTGCAAGTTTCCAGCACCGATGATATTTCGCAACAGGCTGGTGAAATGTCTTCAGTCTTAACACGCGGTCAAAAAGCAGTTAATGATCCGAGTCGAGTGGCGGCTTATTTGGTTACCACTGGCGATCCCTATGCGATCGCTACAGCTAAATATCTATGGGGTAGTGCGCAACAGGTTGGGTTAACAGTTGGGGGCGTATTTTCTAGAGATCAGATTTCTGATTCTGATTTTGAGCCTCTATCCATATGTCAAATTCCCGATCAGGTGACTGAGTTAACAATTCCTGAACATCTTGCGAATCTTGCACCAAAGCCTATTGAAATAAATACGGTAACTAAGCAAGTTAAGTTATTCTTGCCGACATTCAATAAAAAACAGGTCAAGCTAATCCAGCTTGGACCAGAAGTCACCATCGAAGCAGGCGATCAACGCCGCAATATTTTCTTGCCAACTGAGCTAGCAGGCAAACAAGCCACTGGTGCAAAGTTTCAGGATTCTTACCTCATCATTTCCTTCGGCTAAATTTATCTGGCAAATATGCAACTTAGTCCTCGATTTAAACTATTTTCTCAGCCGCTCGATCGCTATGCGATTGGCTTAGCTACATTGTTGACTGTGGCGATCGCCATATTATTGTGGGTAGGCGATCGCACAGCACCACAGGTTAAAGAGTTTAGTTGGCAAGGACAGAAAATTGATGCCACTAATATTTCTTTTTCTTTAACATTTAATCGTCCAATGGAACGCGACAGCGTTGAGAAAAACCTCAAATTTGATCCACCCCTCGCAGGTAAAACTAGTTGGTCATCACGGCGTATGTCATATACGCCCTTAGCGCCAGCCACCTATGGAAAATCCTATACGGTCAAGTTGGAAAATGCCTACGATCGATTTGCTAGTGAATCTGGCGATAAAAAAGCGATTGATCCATTTAATGGTAGTTTCACGACACCAAATCCTTATTTTGCATATATCGGCTCACAGGGGGAAGAAAAAGGTCGCCTTATAATTTACGATGTGCTACAAAAGGATAAGCGCGTTTTAACACCTGCTAGTCTGGTTGTCCTAGATTTTCGCATTTATCCTGATCGCCAAAAAATTCTTTTTGGGGCGATCGAAACGGCGGGGCAAGGTTTACTTGATCAAAAACTTTATGTAGTAACGACGGGAATTGATCGCGAAGATCGTTTAACGTCAAATCCTCCAGAAATCAAACCTATACTTGGTAGTGATGACTTTCAAAACTTTAAATTCGATCTCTCTCCCGATGGCAAAAACATCTTGGTGCAGCGACTTAGTCGCCAACAAGTCGGACGCTATGGACTCTGGCTTATCAAAGATAACGAACAACCAAGATCGCTTGATAATCAGCCAGGAGGCGATTTTATGTTTACGCCCGACAGCGCGTCGGTGGCGATCGCTCAAGGCGAAGGAGTTGCGATTTTGCCTCTTGAGCCACAAGCCCCACCGTTGGACTTTCTCCCAAGATTCGGTACGGTTTTAAATTTTGGTAGAAGCGGTACACAAGCAGCAACGATTAAATTTAATAAGGACTATACCCGATCGCTATATTTGGTGAATAACCAAGGGTTACAGAAGGAACTCACGAAAATTAATGGGTCAATTCTTGGTGCTCAGTTTGATCCGCAGGAAAAGACTCTATATTGCTTACTCACTGATGTTGAGCAAGACACTGCCAAAAACATATTTCGTGAGAAGCCATATCTTGCTGCGATTAATTTGGAAACAGCTGAGTTGCGAAGGCTTTTAGAACTTCCACCACAAAGAGAAGTGCAATTTAATATTGCTCCTGATGGTCAATCAATCCTCTTAAATTCTGCAATTCCCAGTGACAAAAACACATCTAATTCATCACCTATTCCCGAAGATTCTGCTCAGGCTTCTAAAGCTTCTCGCGCTCCGCAAGTGCCAACCCAATTAGTCATGTTACCGATTAATAATAATCAAGGCGCAAATCCACTGCAACCCGAAGTATTGCCAATGTTCGGCACAGTTCCACGCTGGTTGCCATAACCTACAGTGCTTCGCGCTGAATTAAAACCAAGCAAAAATTCAAAAGCGCTGCTTCGCGGCACTTTTGAATTATCAAAAATTAAGGTTAAAATAGAATCAGTTCCACGGAGGTAAATATATGCCAGCTACATCAGTACTTAAGCGCCTCTTCACCGTGAAAGAATATGATCGGATGTCTGAATCTGGAGTGCTAGCTGACGGTGAGCGCGTAGAACTAATTAGAGGAGAAATAATTAAAATGTCACCCATTGGTAGAAGACATGCAGCCTGTGTAATTCGATTGTCTGATGTTTTCACAAGAAAATTAGGCGATCGCATTTTACTTAGTGTGCAGAACCCTTTAGCTTTAGATAACACTTCTAAGCCTGAACCAGATGTAGTGTTGTTAAAGCGTAAATCTGATTGCTATGAGTCTGGACTACCACAGCCTGCTGATGTATTTCTATTAATCGAGGTAGCGGATAGTACTGTTGATAGCGATCGCGAATTAAAAATCCCACTTTATGCTGAAGATGGCATTACGGAAGTTTGGTTAATTGATATTAATAGCGCTTGTATAGAAGTTTATCGATACCCAACTGCTGAGGGGTATCAAGACATTCAGAAATTCTATCGTGGTCAAAGCCTATCTATTCTTGCTTTTCCTGAGGTAAGTATTACTGTCGATGAAATCTTGGGATAGAGAAGCTGATAGAACAACAGTTGTTGTGACAGGTATTGGCATGATGACAGCGATCGCATCTGGTCGCGAAAATACTTGGCAAGGACTTTTAGCAAACAAATCAGGAATTAAGTTTGATCAGCAAATTCAACTTCCTGTTGCTAGGATTAATTATTTAGCGGATTCCTACTCATCGAGATCGCAAGATTTATTAGCAAAAGCTACTGTGGAAGCGATCGCTGATGCCGATCTAGAAGTTCCATTGCTAAAATGTGGTGTAGTCATTGGTTCTAGTCGTAGTAATCAGAGAGAATTAGAATTACTTTTAGCTAAGCATGAAAAAGGTTTGATTGAGGATAAATGGTGGCAATGTCAGCCAGCGAATTTGTCAGCACAAATTGCTAATTTATTGCAAACTCAAGCCCCAGTTCTTGCACCAATGGCAGCCTGTGCAACCGCCAACTGGGCAATCGCTCAAGCCTGTGAATTAATCCGTTCAGGTCAATGTGAAATGGCGATCGCAGGTGCAACCGATGCGGCGATTACCCCACTCACGATCGCAGGATTTCAAAAAATCAATGTATTAGCTAAATCAGGTGTGTATCCCTTCAGTCAGGAGCGTGAAGGTTTTGCTTTAGGGGAAGGAGCGGCAGTACTGGTACTAGAGTCGCTGGAATCTGCAAGACAGCGAGATTGTAAAATTTATAGCAGGGTTTTAGGATGGGGAATTACGAATGATGCTTATCACGCCACTAGTCCCAATCCTGACAATAAAATGGCGGCGATCGCAATTAAAGATTGTTTAACGCGATCTCAAATTAGTGCTACGGATATTGGTTATATCAATGTGCATGGCACGGCAACGCAAATGAATGATGCCCGTGAAGCAGAGTTAATCCAAAGAATTTTTCCTGACAGTAAAGTTAGCGCGACCAAAGGAGCCACAGGGCATACTCTCGGAGCGACAGGGATGATCGAGGCAGCATTTTGTCTATTAGCTTTACGAGATCGCATTTTGCCTCCTACTTTAGGAATGAAAACTCCTGCTTTTGATTTGAGAATGGTTGAACAAGCTGAGCGATCGCCCGATCTTCAATATGCGCTTAATTTCAGCTTTGGCTTTGGTGGTCAAAATGCGCTCGTCGCCTTTGGACAAAAACTATAGAGGTTTTCATTTTGACGTAGGCAAAATGAAAACCTCAAAACCTTTACTAAGATTGATTTTTTTGTTTTCAAATGAGTACTCACTCATTTGAAAACATCTATATCGCTATACTGATGAATGATATATTTGACCAGCAGTGCTTGAGCATCATCGTGTTCCTATGGGCTATGAGCCACTACACCACAAATATCGACCGCAAATCTTTGCTGACCTTGTTGGGCAAGAGGCGATCGCGCATACCCTTAGCAATGCTTTAAACACTAAGCGTATCGCACCCGCATACCTATTTACAGGCGCAAGAGGTACAGGCAAAACCTCAAGTGCGCGGATCATGGCAAAGTCGCTCAATTGCCTAAGCTCTGACCAACCTACTCCCACCCCTTGTGGCAAGTGTGAACTATGTCATAGCATTGCTAATGGTAATGCGCTAGATATTACCGAAATCGATGCAGCAAGCAATACTGGTGTTGATAACATTCGAGAATTAATCGAACGCGCCCAGTTTGCGCCAGTTAAGGCAAGATTTAAGGTTTATATTATTGATGAATGTTTGACAGGCGATACGCTTGTGCAAACTGACAAAGATTTAATGCGTCTTGACGATCAAAATTTATTAGGTAAGCAAGTATTAAGTTATAACGAAAAATCTGCTAACTGGGAGTATAAAAAAGTATTGCGCTGGTTAGATCGTGGCGTAAAGCCTACGTTAATTATTAAAACCAATCAGCGATCGATTCGATGTACAGGTAATCATTTAGTTAGAACAGAATCAGGATGGACACAAGCAAGCAATATCAAAATTG
Organism: Pseudanabaena sp.; assembly: GCA_044354985.1. Classification (GTDB taxonomy): domain Bacteria; phylum Cyanobacteriota; class Cyanobacteriia; order Pseudanabaenales; family Pseudanabaenaceae; genus Pseudanabaena. Next base: position 11,991 of record JBIKYZ010000061.1, read on the forward strand.
GGATGAACATATTGTCACCTGTGCCTGTGGCTGTGGAGAGAGGCTGGCAATCCCCCAATTTCTTCTTCAAAAAGGTAAAGGATTACAGAGTGTCTTGTCCTACTGGAAGCGACATCCATACAAAAAAAATCATGGCATCTGGGAACGGCGAACAGCAAACTATCTTGCAACAGCAGGAAACATCTCAACCGAAGTGCTTGGACTTATCTACGGCACATTGTTGGGAGATGCTGCCATTGTCTACCCCAATAAACACAGTCGTTTCCCTAGAATCGCTTGGACACACGGATACAAACAAAAAGAATGGCTGGAATACAAAATCAATAGATTGTCAGGATTACGCCCCAATTTCCGTATTACCAAAAATGGCGGCTTTGGAGAATTCTCTGCCTGTAGCAGTACCATGTGTCATCCCCAACTCAATAAAGTATTTAATGTGGTTAACCATACAGGAACCTCCAAGAACGTCTCTATGGAATGGCTTGAGAAACTTACTCCTGAAGGCTTGGCATGGTGGTATATGGATGATGGCGCACTTATACTCACCCCAGAAGGAAGTCCAACAATCCACTTATCCACAGAAGGATATTCTGGGGCAGAAAATCAACTCATGGAATCTTGGCTGCAATCAATTGGATATACAGCTAAAATGCAATCCTACAAAAGAGGAGATAAAACCTATAACTACATTTGCATGGGCGCAAATGCCAGTAGAAAATGGTTGGCAGATTTACGACAATACTCTATTCCATCCATGGAATACAAATTTGGAGAGGGTCGAATCTGTAACAGTCGTTGGTGATGAAAGAGTCTATGACATCGAAGTAGAAGATAATCATAATTTTGTTGCTAATGATCTGCTAGTTCATAACTGTCATATGCTCAGCACAGCAGCGTTTAACGCACTGCTAAAAACCCTTGAAGAACCGCCCGATCGCGTTACTTTTATTCTTGCAACTACTGACCCACAGCGCGTATTACCAACGATTATTTCGCGATGTCAGCGGTTTGACTTTCGGCGGATTCCTCTTGATGCGATGGTGAAGCATTTAGGGAAGATTGCTGCAAATGAGAATATTAATATTCATATTGAAGCCCTGACCTTAGTTGCTCAGATTGCTCAGGGTGGATTACGTGATGCAGAATCTTTACTTGATCAGTTGAGTCTATTGGATGGAGAGATTACAGTTGAAGCAGTATGGGATTTGGTGGGATCTGTTCCTGAACAAGATCTATTGTCACTAATTGAAGCGATCGCAGCCGATCATTCCATTCAATTAATTGATTATGTGCGGCGAATTATGGATCGTGGTCGCGAACCATTAATTGTGTTGCAGAACTTGGCAAATGTATATCGTGATCTATTAATTGCGAAAACAGCTAGCGATCGCAGTGACCTCGTTGCCATGACTAGTTCTGGTTGGGAAAGATTGAGCCAACTAGCTCAAAGTTTACCAATCCCAAATATTTTGCTGGGTCAACAACATCTGCGATCGGCAGAGTTGCAAATCCGTAACACCACGCAGCCTCGCCTATGGCTAGAAGTTACACTCATGGGTTTACTGCCATCAGCACAGGGAGCGATCGCTCAGCCACAAGCGCAGAATACTTCTTCAGCACAAGCATTTATTCCATTGCGGACACCTGCAACTCCACAAGTTGCCACCCAAACACCGAAGACAAATCCTGCTGTACAAGCTTCACCTCAAGCTCTATCAATTCCAACACAAGATTCGCCGCCAATCCCTCAAATATCGAAAGTGGCTGAAACATCTACTCCTTCAATATCGCCTCTACCAGCTATTGAAACGCCAATATCATCTGGAAGTTATGATATTGAGAACTTTACTTCAGTTGGATATGATCTAGATCAGATGTGGCAAAGCATTTTGTCAATGTTGCCAACACCGACAAAATGGGTTTTTATCCAGATACAGGCGCATATTCTTACGATCGATAGTAGCAGTGTCAAAATTGGCTTAGCTGGGAAGCGTGATGAAACTACAAAAAATATTGTGGTTCAGAAGCGTCCAGAACTAGAAGAAGTTTTTGCCAAACATTTGCAGCGCCCGATTAAGGTGATGTTTTCATTTGTGTCTACACCGCCTCAAGCTGAACCAGTAAAAGTTACGGCTCAACTTCCTGTTAGTCCTGCGATCGCACCGCCGCCAGTCACTTACCAAAATCCAATCCCACCTTCAGTTTCCAATACTCCAGCTATACCACCATCGACAGTTCCACAAATAAACATTGCGCCGCCTAACCCTGTTAACCCACCTCAGAGCCAACACAAAGGTTATGTTGGGATGTCGGAAGATGATAGGGTGATCAAAAATTTGGCGGATTTGTTTAATGGACAGATTGTTGATCTTGATGAAGAAGCCGATGAGCAGTAGCTAGCTCTAGGTTCAAGTAATACAAATTCACAAAAGTGTGGCAACTCTTCTGTGAATTAAAACCCAAACCCTCTAAAGGTTTTAAAAACACAAAATGGTGTAGCCATTATGTGTTTTGGTATAACATCTATAGCAACGTAAGAGATAGCTATGACAAATCAAAACCCAAAAGACGAGTGGCGGCGCTTCGCGCCGCCACTCGTCTTTTGGGTTTTATGTCATAAGCAAAACTTACATTGCTATATATAGACGTTAACTGCGCCAAAGTGAACAATTACGATTCTTTACCATTTTTACTTTTTACTTTTTACTTTTACCTTTTTGCTTTTACCTTTTTACTTGGATAACTTGTGTTGACATTGCTTGCGGTAGATAAGCTCTAACTGATTGCCAACCTTCATGAATAGCTTGGTTTGTTGATCTTGCAGTGCCAAAAATAGGCGATGAAATGCCGAAGCAAAAATGGCAATAATTAAACCTGTCGCAGTTGTAATTAGTGCCTCTGCAATACCTTCGGTTAGTGATCCTGACTTCGTATTAGCCGCAACATCACCAATTTTGAGAGAATAAAAGGAACTGATTAACCCTATTACAGTTCCTAGTAGCCCTAATAAAGGCGCGATCGTAATCACAGCTTCGAGCAGCTTTTCACCCTTGAGCATTTCTGTTAATTCTTCGTCGGCAGTACTTTCAAGCGCTAGCCGAAATAGTTCAGGGTCTGGCTCCTCTAGGGCTAAGGGAGCATAGAGAAACCTTGCCACAGGGACTTTTAGGGATTGCTCCGCTGCCACTGCTGCTAGTTTCAGGTCTTGACGAGCGATCGCTAAAATATTATCAGCAGTTTTTCGTTCTTGCTTGATAACTGCAAACCAAAAAATCAGTCGCTCCATGATCCCAGCCAATGCAAATACTGACAATGCCGTGAGTGGGTACATAACTAGTCCACCCGCCTTGAACAACTCAATCACTTGGATTGGACTCCTTTTCTTCTACCGTTGACTCTCGTTCTTCGCGTTCTCGACTTAGTTGATTAATTAGCGACAGCACTTTGACACCACGTTCAAAGGAGCGATCTTCATGGAAGATAACTTCGGGAACGCGCCGTAATGATAACCGTTGCCCAACTTCGCGCTTGATAAAGCCAGTGGCTGAAGCGAGAGCCTCCATAGTTTGGGCTCTTGCTTCTTCAGTACCGTATATACTTACAAAGATTTTCACATGTTGGAGATCGCCTGATAGCTCGGCATCAGTAACGCTAACCATACCCATGCCCACGCGATCGTCTTTAATATCTTTCAGCAACATGTTACTGACTTCTCGCTTGATTAATTCAGCAACACGAGCAACTCGTCTTGTAGTAGCCATAGATTTGTACTTATCACAATAAACTTTAATTTTTGAACTTTTTGATATAAAGTCCATCCGAGATGGACTTTATATCATAGGCTGTCGAAATGCCGACAATCCTGACAGGGTCCACATGGGTTGACCGCACAGCGAATGTAAGGCGATCGCGCATTATATTTGCAGCTAACTTTGCCAATCACATAACCAAATCCATCAATGCAGGTCATCTCGGCTGGTACTGGTGCTTTGAGCTTTAAGGAAATAGGCGTGGAGATCGCCGCCGAATTTATTTGCCGATAACGAGCTTGGGTACGGTGAAGCACCCAAAGGGATAGGATTGGTGGCGCTACACCCACTAATAAGATGATGATGATGTCTAACATAATGCTTAACATGGTGATAGTTCAACATGTGGCGAAGTTGAAGCTCAAATCAAATCTGCGTCAAGATTTACTAAGCGATGTCTAGCCCTAGCATAGCTCTTAATACTAGTGATACGCCAATAAACCCACTAATGATTGCCGAAATCATCGCGATCGCAGTCAGAGGCTTGTTGAATAAGGGAATAATCGGTGCAATCACTACTGACAGAACACCGCCAGTGATTAGGGCTAAAAATTTGGGATAGCGAAGCAGGTTTTGGATAAAGTTTTTCATCGTTTAATTAGTTTAATACATCAGTATATAAAGTCGGTCAGTACCTTTTAAGCCTATAGATTTGTGCTTTTTATTCCAATTTATAGAAGTGTTGCAACACTTTTATAAATTGAAAACAAAACTCTGTAAGGGTTTTAAAAACAAAAAATAGCTATGCAATTTTTTGTTTTGGTATTAGCTGGGGATAAGGCAAGGTTGAAATTTTATGATCGGAATTGTAAGTAGTATTATCTGACAAATATTTTGTCAAAGCTTCAGGATGATAATCCCAGTTTAATAGACCAGCTAGTCCCATAAACAAACCGAAAGCGGCAGGAACCATAGCTGCACCATAGAGCCAGCCTTTTTGGGTGAGAGATGTCATTGCTAGCAAGGCGATCGCAAGGGCTAACGCGGCTTCAGACAAGTCAAACTGGTCATCATGGACATTCAACTGCTCGTAGAGTTTTTCAGTATCTAAGGCTTGCTGCTGAAGTTTGTCTTTTTCTTGCTCTTGTTTAGCCGCGATCGCTTCATACTTGGCAATTTCTTTACTATATTCAGCAAGGTTTTTGGGCTTCTGTGTCGCTAGAGCTTGTAACTTTAATTGAGCAACTGTCGATTTGGCAATTTCCGCGCGAACATTTCGAGCTTGATAAAATGCCCATGTATCAATGCGATCGGCTTGAGCTTTTTGCATAGCTTGGACTACATTGCCACTTTTGACTTGACACAACCCCATAAAGGTAACAAACAAAACTACTGTTACAGCCACGTAATTATTGAGCTGATTCTTGTTTTTTGTTTTTTGCTCTTTTTGGGAATCGTTTGTTTGATGTTCATCCTCGTTGTTGTCCTCAATAACCTCAGAGATATCAGATATTTCCATAACTTTTGGCTGTGTCTTTCTGTAAAAATATTTGCTAAATTAGGACAGTTAAGATACGAAGTGTAATTCACCATATATCTTATTCAGCTGTTAGATTATATGACAACGTGATGGGTGATCTAGTTTTAGAAACTATTTAAGAAATAAAATATGGCGTGATAAAGCTTTGAGGGATTCACCAGATCCCCTTTCTAGAAGGAGATCTAAAGAAATTCTTAAGTAGGTACTTAGCGAAATTGTGAAGCAGAAATTTACATTACAGGAAAAATCTATGCAAAAAGAATTCTTCAATGATCGCCTATCATGCTCACTTGTTTTAGGGATTATGCTGGCTATATCAGAAGTTGGTATCAAGCCTTCATACTCCTATGCTTTGAAGGATATCCACACAGACAAAATTTCGATTGAATCAATTAATAGACTTGAAAATATATCCTCCGAATCAACTTCTAAAATAGCAAAGTCGCTCTTTAAAACGGCAAAGATACTTGTACAAAAGGCAGAAAGTCTTTTTGATCAAGGGAATTTCCAAGAAGCATTAAAGTATTACCAACAAGCTTTAACTATTTATCGAAGCCACAGCGATCTCCTAGGTGAGTCCATTGCTCTAACAGGTCTTGCCTCGGCGCAGATTGGCTTAAGGCAAGAAGCACAAGCTCTAGAAAATTTACAGAAAGCGCTTACGATCCAACAGTCCCAGCAGGCAATTACTACAACTGCGAGTAGGCTACTTTATCAGGAAGCAGAAGGTGAAACTCGATATCAATTGGGTAAGGCTTATATCAGTCTGGAGCAATATGCTAAAGCTCTGCCATTGCTAGAGGAGTCATTAACAATTCGCAAAAAAGTAAGCGATAACTATCGGGAAGGTAAAACTCTTGCCACGATCGGGGTTATTTTCTTTAAGGAGTTTGATTTCCAAAAATCTCTAAAGTATTTTGAACCTGCTCTAGAGCTTAGCCGTGCTGCAGAAAATTACGCAGCAGAAGCACAAAATCTCTTCTATTTAGCTTCAGCCTATGGGTTACTTGGACAAAAGGATAGAGCTTTGGCTCTAACTCGAAAAAGTGCCATTGTATATCAAAAGATTGGCAACCTTTTGGGAGAGGCAAGTGCGCTGAATCTGGAGGCAAGTATTTTAAACATATCGTTGCAATATGCCAAGGTCTTGCAGCTAAATCTCAAAGCTCTAGAATTGGTGCGAAAGGCAGGAGATCGCATTCGTGAAGCTGAGCAGCTCGATGCTGTTGCCCAATCTTATCGTAATCTCACAGAATTTCCTAAAGCCATCGAAATCTACCTCCAAGCTGAAAAAATCTATCAACAACTAGGCGATCGCGCTGGGGAAGGACGCAATTTAAAAAATATTGCTGAAGTCCGTCTTGCTCAAGGACAGACTCGCGAAGCCTTAGTTCTCTTTGAACAGGCGAGTACTATTTATCGAGATCTGACTAATGCTGCTAATGCTAAACCTAGCGATCGCAATACTCTCGCGAGCATTCTCGTTGGTCAAGGTAGCCTCTACACCTCACTCAGTCAATATCCAAAAGCCCTTAATACACTTCAAGAAGCTAGCTCTATCTATAAATCTTTAGGCGATGTCACTGGTGAAGGAGTAGCTTCAATGTTTACAGGATTGGTGTATGGACAATTGGGGCAGCCAGAAAAGGTGTTAGAAATTTTAAAGAAATTACCCAAATCATTAACAAGCTTGCCCCAAATTCAAAAGATGGAGCAAGCTATAATTGCCCTTTTTAATACCAATCCATCCTCGAAAGATCCTCAAGCCCAATTAAAATCGACATTGAGTTTATTGGAGTTTTTTAAGCTGTCAGGCAACCGCGCTTATGAAGCCTCAATGCTTTCACAGTTAGGCTCTATATATTCGGAGCTTAATCAAGCATCTCAAGCGATCTCTTCCCATCAACAAGTACTGGATATATATCGCTCCATTGGTGATCGCGCTGGTATTGGTTCTGCTCTTTATAGTCTTGGCTTAACCTATACCTTGTCAGATCAGAATGACAAGGCTTTTCAGGCTTTTCAAGCCTCAATCCTCTATGCTCGTGAAGTTGGAGATCGCAACCGAGAAAGTAAGTTGGTCGGGAATTTGGGCTTGTTGATCAAACGTCAATATCCAGAATTAGCGATCGCCTTCTACAAACAATCAGTTAATTTGACTGAATCCATCCGCAAAGAACTGCGTGCACTGTCTTTAGAGCAGCAAAGATCCTATCAACAGACTGTTGCTGCTAACTATCGTGTCCTAGCTGCTCTTTTATTGGAAAAAGGACGAGTAATGGAAGCATTACAGGTTTTGGATTTACTGAAAGTACAGGAACTCCAAGACTACTTACTAAACGTCAAGGGGAATGAGCGAACTGCCCAAGGCATATATCTATTTCCTGAAGAAAGTTCACAAGTTCAATTAATTACGGCTCAGCCGATAAATTCTATTAAACCATTGGTAGATGGGAATCAAAAGATTGTCCAACAATTGCTTCAAATGGCACCCGCAGAACTCAATCGCGTCCCTGACTATTTGCAAAAACTCCCTCAAGGTCATGCTTTGCTCTATCCATTGCTTTTAAGTGATCGCATAGAACTGATTCTATTTATACCTAACAAACCACCAATTCATCGATCTGTGGCGATTAAAGAAGTAGAGATCAACCAACTAGTTATAGATTTTAAATCAGGGCTACGCGACACTGACTCGTTGGATGTGATTGAACCTGCAACTAAGCTCTATAATCTTCTAATAAAGCCTATCGAAGCCGACCTTGCGAATACGAATACTATTCTCTATGCCCCTGATGGACTCCTACGCTATATCCCAATTGCCGCTCTCTATGATGGCAAACAATGGCTAGTTGAGAAGTATCGCGTTAATAATTTAATTGCTTATAGTCTCAGCGACTTCACACAAAAGCCACAAAGGCAACTTCGTATTTTAGCGGGAGCATTTGGCGGCGCTCAAAATACTACCAAGTTCGGGCAGGTTGGTCTACCTGCTACAGTAACTGAAGTTCAATCTATTTCTGATGCCTTGCCCGATACGACAAAACTAGTGGCAAACGATTTCAGTCGCAAAGCTACTGAAACCCAAATGCAAAATAAAAATATTGTCCATTTGGCGACTCATGCCGAGTTCAACTCTGGTAAGCCCGAAGATTCATTCTTGATTTTTGGTAATGGCGATAAGATTTTGCTCAGTGAAATGAAGGATTTACCAATGTCCAATGTTGACTTGATCGTTCTCAGTGCTTGCCAAACTGGGGTTGGGAAATTAGGCAATGGCATTGAAATTTTGGGTTTTGGTTATCAAGTGCAAAGGGCAGGCGCAAAAGCTGCGATCGCTTCTCTCTGGCAAGTCAGTGATGAGGGGACGCAAGCGTTGATGCAAGCGTTTTATAATGATGTCAAACAAGGCTATCGCTCTAAGGCTGAGTCTTTACGACAAGCGCAAATCGCGACAATTCGCTCTAAAAATTTCTCGCATCCCTTCTATTGGTCAGCATTCATTTTAATTAGTAATGGTTTGTAATAATGAAATTATTTTTAAGCTTTGGGATTTTTTCAGCCGCAACCTTCCTTTTATTTGTCCACAGCTTAAATGCAGAAGCAGTTTCGACCGAAAAGGCACTGATCAGCTAAAACGTGATCGACGTATTTGCGTCTTTTTTGTTGGCATGAAATGTACATTTCAGCACCCATCCCTCATTAACTGACCAGTGCCCTTCTCCTCCAAACCCATTAAATTAGGGAAAGCAAAAGAAAGATTGATCCTGCAATAATAAGGTAATCACTCACCTTACGCAGATAGAAAATCCAGAGATTTGATTTAGATAAAAGAGTCTGAGAATGTATACTGAAACAAAGTTTGAACGTAATTGCTTCATCGAAACTAAACCAAGAGTAGCACATAGG
>JBIKYZ010000062.1:0-21105 GCA_044354985.1 Pseudanabaena sp.
TCAAACTTAATTCTAAGCTCAATCACTTCGCTCTCAAATCCAAATTATATATCAAGGCTTTGCAGCAATCTCACTTGGAATGGCAGTCTCTGAAACCTTTTTAGGCTTCTGCGTAACATGAGTTATCCCAATTCACAGAAGTGTGGTAACACTTCTGTGAATTGGGATAAGTCCTAAATAAGCTACCCCTCTAATTACGATTTAGGCGAAACAATAGGAATTGTGTAAATTGATTATCGCTAAAGTTATCATCACTTACCAAAATTAGACTTCGTGAACCATCGGCTAAACGGGGGCCGATCTCCATTCCTTCTAAATTATCTAATTTAATCCCAAGAGTTGCTAAATCAAATACTAGCTTTTTACGGATTGATCGCACATTGGGACTAGTCCGAAAACTCTTTATGGCTGAAGTATCATTAGCATCACCTGTAAAAATCTGCCAGATTTTAGCACTAAGTCCATTGCCGCCATTAGAACGCTCAAGGGCGAGAAAGTGTCCGCCGCGATCAAGGGCTACAATGTCATTGACCCCAATTTGAGTGACTGGAGGAGTCATCGCTTCGACAGGATAGCGATGCTCGGCAACAATTAGCGGCGCGATGTTGCCAACTAAGTAATGCAAAAAGCGGCTTTCAGATGGTTGTTGCTGATCGGATTGAGCATCTTGGGCAAGAGCATTTTCCGTAACTGTAAAGACGCGATAGGGATCACCAATGGAATCGCGAATTATCGTGAGCGCTTCAAAACCAAGATTATCTCTTACCCCCTGTGGCTCGGCTTTAGAAAGATCGCTCCTGTTAGGACTTGGATCTTTTTTGGGCTCGAACAGATAGCGCTGAGGAATTGGTAAACTCCTGACCCATTTACCTGTCAATAGGTCGAACTCATCGATAAAGGGGGGAATGCCTTTGCTAGTTACGCCTTCACTAGAAATAAGAACTGTGCGATCGCCTGTTAATGCTATGCCTTCTGGATCAATTTCACCCTGAGGATAAGTACTACCTGTTTTATCTTTGAGAAAATCTACGCCAATTACTTCTACTTTCTCAAGGTTTGGTAGTTCTTTCTTTTGACTGAACTTCAGTTTGAGAGCATAAAATCTAGCGGGAGCAAATTCACTGCGATCATCAGAAATTGCGTAGAAAATATCGTTAATGCGATCGTAATCGAGTCCCGACAAACCACCAACGGGAGTATTCTCAAACTTCTGTTTTGGTAATTTATACTCATTAATAAAATCCAGCGATACATTCATAAATGAGCGATCGCCTGCCCTTGCTAACGAATGATCAATGACAAAGGTTGCCAAAAATACTAGGCAAAACCCAATTAATAACTTCCAAAATTTTTTCTGTAAAGGCATTTTTTTATTCATAGAATTCACAAATTAATTACTAACCCAAACCCTTAAAGTTGTGCCCCGCAGGGGCGCAACTTTAAGGGTTTAGAATATTTACTTAGATTCACAACTAGGACGTGCTACAAGATTTTCATATGGCTCGATCGCAAATGGGCTGTCAGGTTCAGCGAGTAAATGGCGATCGCACAAATCAAAAAGCTCTTGCTTTGACTGCACTAATCTCATTCCTGCTAGAAACTGCCCTTCAGGATCGATGCCAGTGCCAATAAAGTTTAAAAACTTTTTCAGACAATTAACGTGGGATTTTTCTCTGAGATCATCTCGGTAAGTAACTGCAAAAAGATGCTGAATATATTTATACACATCAGCAAGGGTAATCACTTGGACTGGTTTACCTGCAAAGCGATCGCGAATTTGTTGAAAAATCCAAGGATTGCGAATTGCCGATCTCCCAATCATCACTCCCGCCGCACCTGTCTCTTGCAAAACTTGTTCTGCCTTGACATAGGAAGTAATATTGCCATTCGCCAATACAGGACAATGCAATGTCTGCACCGCCTGACGAATTAGATCATAATGCACCTCACCGCGATACAACTCTTTGACTGTGCGACCATGCAAGCTCAGTATATCAATCTGATATTGATTAATTAATTGTAAGAGCTTTTCAAAATGCTCAAACGAGTCAAACCCTAAACGCATTTTTACAGTGAAGAGTCCCGAAAATTGCGATCGCAACGCCGCAAAAATGCGCTCAATAGTTTCAGGCTCGCGCAATAACCCACCACCAACGTTTTTGCGATAAACTCGTGGTGCAGGACAGCCAAGATTAAGATCAATTCCTGCGATCGGATAGTTTGCTAATTGTTTGGCAATCCTTAAAATGTCAGGAATGCTTTCGCCGATTAGTTGAGCAAATACAGGTCTACCTGTTGTATTCAGAGTGATTGACCTAAGAATCTTTTTATCGATATTGGAATTAGCATAGACTCGAAAGTATTCTGTCACATAATAATCAGGACAGCCATATTCGCTTAACATTTGCATGAACGCAAGATCGGTTACGTCTTGCATTGGGGCGAGTGCAGTCAGAGGTTGCCCTTTGATAATTTGTGATGGTAGAGCTTCTGGCAAAATATCTGACTATAATTTTTTAGGCGGTGTGAAGTACCGTTTAAAAAAATTATAGCAATCATCATGAGCGATCGCCCCACTCCTTACAGCAGTAAAAATAGAGATAAATTCATTCCAAGTAAAAATATAGAGCCTAGTGGATTAAACTCTCTTACAGAGGCTAGCTATGAACAGGGATCGCTTTTTAGTGAAGGCATACAGAGAAATTCTCGATTCTATGATAGTGGCGCGAGCTATGAAATGGGAAGTCAGTCATTACAGGTATGGAAACAGGCGATCGCGAAGTATCAGAGTTCCATCACTACAATGATCCCCGCAGTCCAAACTTCTCTATTTGACTTGGCTTCTACTCACTGCGAACCCCATGCGATTAATCCTTTTGCATTACCCATTCAACCTGCTGAGTTCTATCGTTTACCCAGTCGTGGCAGTGACGACGCTTGCATATACTTTGTGATCGACCTCACTAAAGAGTTGCAATCACCCGTGCTATTGTATATTGGTGAGACATGCAGATCTCACAAGCGATGGAAAGGAATTCATGATTGCAAACGGTATCTCCTTAATTACCGCGATTTGCATAATACCCACAACCTTCAGACACAAGTTGTCATGACCTTCTGGTGGGACGCTCCTTCCTCATCACGTCCACGGCAACAACTTGAACGAAGCTTAATTGAAAAATGGCGATCGCCATTTAATAAAGAAAACTGGAGCTTTTGGGGAACTCCTTTCGTAAATTGACTCGTCTGTAATTACGCATACTCACATAACACTTAAAGCGAAAATATTATTATGTCTTCTCACAATTTGAATCCAAATCCCGATTCTAGCGAATTATGGTTTGCCAAGTTTTTTATCGGTAGCATGGTTTCGATCGCTTTGCTGACAATAATTCTATCTTTTCTGCCTTCACCATCAGGCTTACGCAATTCCCCACAACTTAAAACCTCATTATTGAAATCACTGGTCATTACTGCTGCCGTTTAACTTGAAAGACGTGACCTTCAGCTTTTAACCTTCAAAAAAACAGCCTCAGTTTGTTCGGCGAGCTTGTCCCAAGCAAAGCTTTCTCTTAGATCAGCCTGAGCATTATTTACTAAGGCTTTTGCGTAATCAGGATTGTGTAGAATCTCGATTATGCCGTCAGCCAAAGAATCAGCATCATTAACGCGAGTTACTATGCCAGTGACTTTATGGCGAACTACTTCTGGCAATCCGCCTGTATCGGAAACTACAAGTGGGATTTTTGCCGCAAAACTCTCAAGGGCAACGATCCCAAATGGTTCGTATAAGCTGGGGAAAACTGCACAATTAGCGACCTTCTGAAATTTCCAAAAATCAGCATCTGCCATAAAGCCTGTAAATAAAACTTTGTGATAGATACCTAGATCCCATGCTTGACGCTGGAGCAAGATCGAATAAGCGTCACCAGTTCCGATAATCACCAGACGTACTTGATCATTCATCGCCGCGATTACCTTAGGCATGGCATTCAGTAAAATATAGATGCCTTTTTCGTAAGTAATCCGTCCGACAAAGTAGATGATTGCTTCTTCGGGTTTCGCGTATTGTGCCTTTAGAGCTACAAGATCATATTGATGCTCTGCGGTAATATTTTGCCAACGCTCAACGCTCAGACCGTTATAGACCACATCAGTTTTCTCGGCAGGACAATCTAGCGCCCGTTGCAATTCGCCACGCATATATTCAGAACAAACAATCACTCGTTGAGATGCTTGAGTTAAGCGAATTTCTTTGTGATGGATATACCTCTGCGTATCGTTGTGAATACCATTACATCTTCCATACTCAGTTGCATGGATCGTCGAAACTAGAGGGATCTGAAACTCGTTAGTAATTGCGATCACAGATTCTTCAACTAACCAATCATGGGCATGGATTAGATCCATAGAATTCTTTGACAAGAACTCTCTCGCAAAGTTCAGCATACTTGCATTCATTTGCACAACCCATTGGAAAAAGTCATTATTGACTCCAACTGAAATCCGGTACACATGAATTCCATCAACGGTCTCAACTGATGCCCCACGTTCGACGGCAACAGTGATTAAATGCACCTCATGACCGCGCTTAACAATTTCAGGATATAGCTCTGCTACGTGACGAGAAATTCCTCCAATGATGCGTGGTGGAAATTCCCAAGCTAGAGCGAGAATGCGCATGATATTTAAGTGGTATTTGTGTAAATAAAAACGATAATTTAGGCGAGAGCAAGAACTAAGTAATAAATCCTACCTAACTATAGCAACTATGTATCGATAGAAATGTAGAGAAATGTAGAACTTTGTTGATATCCAAATCGCAATATTTTTGTTAAAAGTGTTGCAAAGCAGAACTCTTAACAAAAGTATTGGTGTTCTTTTCAACGTAAAGCACTGCAATACTAAGAAATGGCTCAAGATATGTTAATCTCACAGCATAATTTGTGATACTTTTCATGGCAATCGTGTGAATTGTGACAGGAGGCAGTAATGACAGAAAACAAAACTAAAGAAGTAATTGAGGGCGTTTCTAAGCAAGTTGGGCAAACTTGGACAAAAGTACAGCCGCAGTTGCAAGCGCTATTACTTAAACTTATTAAAAGTTTGCTGCCTGCACTAAGTAACCTGCAAACAAAGCTCACCAAGTCTGATTTGGCGACAAAAGAAGGTGGAGAGACAATTGCAGCACCAAGCTCAGAGAATCTTTCAAGCAATCCTACTCTAAACAAAGCTCTAAATATAGGAAAGGGCTTTACGGCTAAGGCGATCGCATCTCTAATCGTCGCCTTAACAAAACTTCAACAAAGCCTTGAAGGGGAAGAAAGCTATTTGGATGCAACGGGTGAAGCGGCGGGCTTGCTTAATGCCTCCACCGAAGCCGACTCTCCGCTAGTGGCACAAGTCAAGCAGGAATTTGGTATTGCTTGGAAATTTGTCAAGGAGCAAGTTACACCGAAAATTTTGTCGTTTTTACAAATGACAGTTGACAAGCTCGATCCGATTGCGACAAATGTTTGGCAAAAGGCTTCGGCTAAGGCGGCAGCCACTCCTTCTTTGGTAAATTCTTGGGAAAAGCTCCAAGAAAATGATGCTTGGAAAAAGACCGTGACTGCAACTGCTCCCATTTGGCGATCGATTAGTGGGATTGCTGTGCAGGTTCCACTTTCCGATGAAGTTAAGCGTATTCTTGATAAGCGGGCTGGTACTATCGCTTTGGTCACTTTGTTTTCACTGCTGATCATTTTGAAGCCATCCCATGCTCACAGTCAAAATGTTAAAAAAGTTGCAGCAACACCAGCACCAATTAATAAACCAGTCACTACTGCTAAGAAACAACCACCTGCTGTTAATAAAGACTTGGTAAAGCCAGAGCGTGGTGATGCACCTTTAAATGCTGAACAAATTGAGATCGCAAAGATTCAGACCCAAGTTTCAGAAGTCGCTAACCAATATGGCGAATCTCTACTTGGTTCTGTGCAAACCAACTTTAAGCGTGGACGCTTGATTGTGGCACTTAATGATGGCTGGTATAATTTGGAGCCAAGCCAACAGACTCAATTGGTGACAGATTTACAAACGCGATCGCAGTCACTCAATTTCAAAAAACTATTTGTCTCAGATGCCCAAAATCATTTGATTGCGCGTACTCCTGTAACTGGTAACGAAGTAGTGATTTTGAGACAGTAATTTTTAAATCAGACCAACCCAAAAAATCATTGAGAGTACAGCTTTACAATACTCTCAATGATTTTTTTAGGTTTTTATCTCAGCGCAAAGCGCTGTAGTTCTTATGGCAGAAGTAAAAGATCAAAGACATCCTCAGTACACTAAAGATCGTCAAATTGTGAATGATTTACTGCCCCAGTCCGCTCCGAGTAACCGTGATTATGCCGATCTAGCGCGTTTAATCGTTCGTTATAAAGGATTTGTCGGGGCGAGAGATATTCAAGCTGATTTACTTAAGGTTCTGAATAATTGGCAGTTAACCGAAGAAGCACTATTTATCAAAACTAGAGCAATCCATGAGGTTGGCAAAGTCTATATGGCTCAGGATGAAGGGCAGGATGATTGGGCATAAAAAATAAGATGGGGCGATTTGCCCCATCTTATTTTTTATGCCTAGATTTAGAGATCAATACTTCGGACTTTTTTTGACGAGGTTATAAGCATTACAGGGCAGTCTTTCTGAGAATTACGGTATTAAATGGCTTCGAGCCTAAAATGCCTTTAAAGAATCGCGTGAAACTTCTCTATCTGCGGTCATGAATGATTACCTCACCAAGCCTCTCCAAATTGAAGATTTAGTTTCAATCCTACAAAGAGTTTCCGAGCATTTACAATTAAGTAAACCTGATGCGGAGCAAACTAAGACTGAATTGCTATCTCAAAATCTAAAGCCATTAACAAAAGTGCTTGATTCGTCAAAAGTTAAATTTAGTGATATTGATCGATCTATTACTCCATCTAGTATTTATATGCAATTTAATGTTTCTATCTCTGGGCTTGCTGTAATCAATGTGTCAACGATGAATATGTTAGAGAAATGCATAGGTAAGCAGGCTCTCGCAGAGATTATTGATTCTTACTTAAAAGATTCGGGGCAGGCGATCGCAATGATGCGACAAGCACTAGAGCAATTAGATTTTGACAAAATTAGCTTTGAAAATCATGCATTTAAAGGTGGAAGTGGGACTTTAGGAGCCGATAGACTTGTGGCTATTTGCAAAGAGTTAAGCATTCTTTGCAAGTCAAATAGTCAGGCTAGTAATGTCGAAAACTTATATATAGTGATGCATCAATTAGAGATTGAGTTTGCCAAGGTGTCTGAATTCTTACAGCAAAAAATTTCTGCTTAGACCAGTTTTTATTCAACCCCAAACCAATAAATTTTTAAAAGTGTTGCGAAGCAACACTTTTAAAAATTTATTGGTTTGGGGTTGAGCGCAAAGCGTTATAGTTATGGACAGAATTATAAGTAATGTTTTGTAAGATTATCTAAGGCATTAGATTATGTCAGACGCAACCAAAAAATATCGCTTAATTACTCGTAGTGATTTTGACGGTGTAGTCAGCGCTGTATTGCTCAAAGAACTAGATATGATCGATGAGATCCTATTCGTTCATCCTAAAGATGTGCAAGATGGGAAAGTCGAGGTCTGCGATCGCGATATTTTGACTAACTTGCCATATATCGAGGGTGCATATTTAGTCTTTGATCACCATATGAGTGAGACGATGCGCATTTATGATACTCCAGAAAATCATATTATCGAGGGTGAAGCACCATCAGCAGCAAGAGTTGTTTATAACTACTATGGTGGCAAATTAAAATTTCCGCAGATTTCGCAGGCGATGATGCTAGCGGTAGATAAATGCGATTCAGCACAGTTTGATATTGATGATATTTTGCATCCTAAAGAATGGGTATTGTTGAGCTTTTTGATGGACTCTCGGACAGGTTTAGGGAGATTCCGTGAGTTTACCATTTCTAACTATGCCTTGATGATGGAGCTAGTTGACGCTTTTCGGAGCATGACTATTGAAGAGATCATGGAACTTCCGAATGTTAAGGAGCGCGTGGAGTTGTTTTTTGTCCAACAGGAGATATTCAAGAGACAAATTCAGAACTGTGCAGAAGTCCACGATAAGCTAGTTATAGTTAACTTGCAAAATGAAGAAACGATTTATGCTGGTAACCGCTTTATGATTTATGCCCTATATCCTGAGTGTAATATCTCTATTCACCAAATGTGGGGAAGGCAACAGCAAAATTCTGTTTTTGCTGTTGGTAAGTCTGTTCTCAATCGCACCTGTCCAATTAATATTGGTGAGTTGATGTTGAGGTATGAAGGCGGTGGACATGCTAATGCGGGTACTTGTCAAATTGATAATGAGCAAGCTGAAGAAGTTAAACAAGAACTGATTGATATTATTACTAGAAATAATGTAGCTCAACCTGCAATGTTCCTCGAATAGTATGTAATACCAAAACACAAAATGGCAACGCCATTTTGTGTTTTTAAAACCGTTACTGCGTTTGGTTTTTAATTCCCAGAAGTGTCGTCGCACTTTTGGGAATTGGTATAAAAATGCAAAATAGAGTGGCGGCACGAAGTGCCGCCACTCTATTTTGTTAAATGCTGTAGTTTGTCGCGCAGTATGGCAAGGGCTTTAGCGCGATGACTAATTTTAGCTTTGACTTCTGGTGGAATTTCTCCAAAGGTTTGCTGAAACTCTGGTATTAAGAAAATTGGATCATATCCAAATCCACCACTACCTCTGGGCGCATCGGCGATTGCACCTTTGCATAGACCAACTGCATCAGCCGCGATTGCACCATCTGGTGAGGCGATCGCGATCGCGCAAACAAACTGAGCTTCACGATTAGTCTGATCCTTAAGTTCAAATAAAACCCGATTAATTCGATCGCTATCTGTATCGGCATATCTTGCGGAAAGTACTCCTGGAGCGCGATTAAGTGCCATTACTTCAAGTCCAGAGTCATCAGCGATTGCCCATTCCCCCGTAGCGATCGCGACTTGAGAAGCCTTAAGATGAGCGTTCTCAATAAAAGTTGTACCCGTTTCTTCGACATCAATGCTGTCAGGTTTAAGAATCAGGGCTACACCTAAATCTGCTAAATAATCACGAAACTCTTTTATCTTGCCAGTATTACCACTGGCAATTACTAATTTTTTTAATTGAGTTGATATATCAGACATTTGTTAAACCCTCATTGTTATGGGGATCATACAGCGCTTTGCGCTCAAACCCAAACCACAAGAAAAATTTTGAAAGCATTGCAAAGCAATGCTTTCAAAATTTTTCTTGTGGTTCGTTTGGTCAATAATTATTGAAGATAGCGCATTACGCCATCTTCAATTTGGTTTACAGAGCAAAGCGATCTATGGTTTTAGTCCAAGAAAGGCATCAGATTGGAAGCGATCGCTAGTTTCGGAGTAGACAAAAACTGCGCCACCTAATCGATCAATCACTTTTTTGATCTCATCAGGTAGCACTGGTTGCGATGACTTGTCTTGACTTGGTGGAATATCAGAATTAGATGCAAACAAGAGAAAGCCCAAAGTCGCGACTTGTTTGGCGATCGCATTAACATTGAGATAAAAATAGCCAAAGTTTGGTTGTGGCATGTCTGAGATCGCATCGCGAAACATCTCTGATTCAGCGAGAGCAGGTTTGGGGATTGGGATAAATGCTGATGCTGTATTCGCTCCCAATGTCAGCATTAAAGTCTGGCGATCGCGCCAACCATAAGCAAAAATGCTCTGAGTTTTACCACTTTCCCGCGTATCGGGAAACTCAAAGCTTGTAAGAACAGTAGCTCCAATTTGGCGCTTTTTGACTTGGATGAAATCTCCACTTAATTTGGAGAGTTGTTTAGTTAATTTAGCAAGAGTTGCATTCGCTACTTCAGGTTTCGATGTACGGATTAACGCTCCTATGGTTAGATCAATGCCCGTCTCTTGAAAAGGTGAGCGATCGCTAGGAAATACCACAACTGCATATTCTCCATCGATCCAAGAGATAATATCTTTCTCAATGTCGAGATCAAATCCAGCACCAATCATCAAAGGAACAAGCATTCGCACGCCTTCGACAAGAATCTTGTAGGTAGATTGCTGTTTCGACTCCTCAACAAACCATTGCCATTGACGATTAAGATTGCGACTTGTAATTGCTCCGTAAACATTTGAAGGCAAGTACGATAGGAGGCGATCGCGAGTTGCCGAATCCTTGGGAATAGGAGATCTCACTTCCGAGAAATAACTATTACTTTGACTGCGAAGACCCTTGGGCGTTACCCATGTAAAAAGATCAAAACTGCTGTATTGAGACAACGTATATTGCAAGCTTTCAATATATTCTTTTCGGCTAAATCCTGGGATTTCTGAAGTCTCTGGTAAATCCGCAGCCAAAAGTTCGGAAATTTTACCTAGCTCTTTAAAATCGCCATAACCAGCAATTAGTGATCGATTCCACAGAGGATTGTTTAGCGATCGTAAAAAGAGTGGATTATCTGCTAGAGATGGCAACCTTTGCTCAGGCATCTCAGCAGATGTATCAATCATTTTCTGGATCATTTGACGATTAGTCGAAATTACCGCAATTCCGCTTGGTAATTTGGCGATCGCAAATCGCTTGATACTGAAATTGAGAAAGATTGGTGTAGTTGGCTCAATTTCTTCTGGATCGGAGTCCTCTTCATTATCTTTAGTATTTGTCGGCGTGTTTTGTTTTAGGCGCAGCAAAGATTGAAGTGAATTTCGCGAGTTCAATTTATGAGAAAGAACGGGTTTTTTGTCCCCAACAGAATCCTCTTCTAATTGCCATTCTAGAATTTTGACATTTTGATATAGAGTTTCAATGGGTTTCGGCAAATCAAGACTTTTTAACTTTTTAAGAAAAAACTCAAACTTCTTGTCATCAGAGATGGTCGATAAAGCTGTAAAAGTAAACTCGAATTTGTTGTCCGTATTACTAAAGAAAGCGATCAATACTTCTTTGCCCAACCAAGGTTGAATATCTTTAACAATAGAGATTTGAGGAAGCTGACCAAATGAGGTCAATAGTTTGTCAATTGCAGTAACTGGATCAGTTGCTTGAGATGTATCTAACATCTGCCATGATTTAGGCTCTAAGTCCATCATTACTAGACCGATCACATCTGTGGGGATCTGCTTAGCAAGATTAAGAGAGCGTTGCGTGAATTGATTAGAGCCAGAAATCCCGATATTTTTAGCTGGTATAGAGCTTGTTGAGATTTGACTCGATATCGGATTACTAATAGGATTTGCGATCGCAGGTAATGCTGATGTACTAGCACTAATCGCCAAAACTGTAGCAAACAAACTCCTCACTTAATAAAACCTCTTTGAAGTAAATAAATAATCTTGGAAGAACAATGGGCGGTGCTTCGCACCGCCCATTGTTAAGGGCTTTAATTGATATTACAACTAGCAATCTTCGCTAAAAGTGCCGCATACTGAGCCTGAAATTCTTTGGCTTTAGGGTCTTTGGACTGATGCCATGACGCTAACCAAAGCGGTGTAGGGAAATGTCCATCAGGAGCGATCTGCGGAGAAGCAGTATTGGAAGCAATCCAAGTTCCATTTTGTCGCCAACCAACCCGATCGCTAAAGGTCTGCCAACCTTTCATAGCCTTATCTTCTTCGATTACAGCCCCAAATATCTTACTTACTTCGTCGGCTGAAGTATTCTCAGAGGCAATTTTAGGTGCTTTTAGAAATGCTGTCGAAGCTTCAGTTCTACCTGCTAAATTAGCAGAGATTAATTGCAACAATTGGGGTGAAGCCTTAATTTGATGAGCTTTCTGAGCTAAAACTTGCTCCTGAGACTGTTTGATTTCCTTAATTAGAATTGGTGCAAGAGCACGAAATTGATTGTTAGGATTTGATACAGCAGCGCTTACCGATTCCATCAACTCAGCCCAAGGTGCTAGCTCAAAACGATCACCTATTTGCTGCAATTGAGCACAAATTACGCCTAGATTTTGGCGGCTGCGAGGACTATCAGGCTGCTTAAATAGCTCCAGCATATTACGCAACTTGAGCGGGACTTCCGACTGAAATGCCGACAACATCCCCTTAGTATCAATCTTTTTCTCTGCATCTAATGTAGTTGCTTTGGCTACTTTTCCTGAGATTAAATTTTGAAGATGACTTTTGAGATTGGCAAAGATTTGATCAGAACCAGCCATAACAGTATCAACAGCATCTTTGGTTAGCCCATAAGGACTTTGCAAATGCTCGACAAGTTCTTGCAACTTGTCAAAAGCTTGTAAAAACAGGGTCTGTAAATCTTGATCAACTTGAAAATTAGTGTTTTCACGCATAACTTTAAAATAATCTTCAAAGTTATGGGCTACATGTTGAATGCTGCTAAATCCCAACATAGCAGCCCCACCTTTAATTGAGTGAGCCGCGCGGAATATTTCATTTACGGATTCAGAGTTCCCCATCAGTGATTCTAAATCGAGCAGCCCTGACTCAATTGTCTGGAGATGTTCCTTCGCTTCCTCAATAAAATAGCCTGTAATCTGTTTTTGCTTATCCTGATCCATGACACTAACCCCTGATGATTTGCCTTGTGAATTGATTATGAAATTTCTACATGAGACTGCTAGCTGTCTAAGTACTTGTACAAAATAAATTACCCAAAATTGAAAGGTTGCGCCCAAAAGGGGCGTAACCTTTCAATTTTGGGTTGGTAATTAATTATGTCCATTTACTTATTTATCCCAGAATTGATGACATATAGATCTGATTTTGAGAGCTAAATCCATACCTCCCCTTACTATACTTACGCCAAAGGGTATCAATGTTTTGCAAGTCATCACAGGAGATTTGCTTCATCTCCTCAGCCGTCAAAACCGAGCCAATATTTTTACGCGCTGCTTGACACATCACGTTCCATGTCTCTTGATTGGCTTCTTGCCATTTGCCATTAGATAGCAAGATTTTTAACTTTGTATAGTCAACGCCTGTATTGGAGTTGAATAATGGGGATTGAGTATTTGTATCATCATTGGCAATCGCCAGTTCTTTATTAGAACGACGAAACCTTAAAGTCATTGCCCCGTTGCTTTGACCATCACCTAATAAAATTGCCTCACCAGCATCTGTGAGCTTAATCGAAATTTCAACCTCATCTAGTGCTAACCCATTAGCTTGACTTGGCACACTTTCTGTAGCGAGCTGCTGGACTAATCTAGCAAGTTTTTGAATGCTGTCTTTAATTTTAGTGGTGCTGACCGATTTAATCGACTCATCATTAGCGCGATCGCCATTTCCCACAAACTCAATTAGTATTTCTTCGCTATCCATGACATCCTTACTTTTAGGCTAATTGACCAGATATTTAAGACAATCTCCGCGTAAATTTTAAGAGGAAATTGCCTCAGAACTGTGAATATCTGACTCTCTGTTTAAGTTATTGGTTAAAGTGCTATCTAAAGTGTTACTTAGAGAATTATTTAAATTATTTAAATTAATTAAATTATTGTCTTTATTGTTGCTCTTTTCATTACCACCATTGCTGGAAATACTACTAGAACCATTACTAGAAATGCTAGTTATAGCCGTATGAGTATGATTAGCAATAGGTAGAGTCAATTTAGTCGCTGTAATTCTAGCAGCAATCGCCCGTTTTGTTAGTGCTGTATTATAAGCAGTTGTAATTGCTAGGCGATCAACCATCCCAATTACTCGCTTGGGCTGATGGCGATCGACTACGGGCATCTGACGCAAGTCCCTAGTTGCCATGCGTTTTAGGGCTTCAGCAAGAGATTCATCGGCAAATGTGCAAAGTACCTCGCTAGTGC
Organism: Pseudanabaena sp.; assembly: GCA_044354985.1. GTDB lineage: Bacteria > Cyanobacteriota > Cyanobacteriia > Pseudanabaenales > Pseudanabaenaceae > Pseudanabaena. The sequence goes on from JBIKYZ010000062.1 coordinate 13,865, forward strand.
AAATATTCTCTACAGTTAGTTCTTCAAGTGGGCGATCGCCTGAAGGAGATGAGAGAATTCGCTTAATATCTTGAGTGGTAAGAATGCCTTGCAAGTGATTAATATCATCAAATACGAGAGCGCTGTGATGATAGCCGCTGGTAATAAACTGAGCAGCTTGTAGCAATGGCATCGAATATTTGACCGAGGCAGGATTGAGAGTCATGACTTCGGCAATTTTAATTTTTTCAAGAACTTCGATATCTGCTGGTAGCCCCGACCATTGCATAATCATCCGATCTGAGGATTTTGATGAGTCAATTTGGTCGAGTACCCATGCACAAAGACCAACCGCTGCCATCAGTGGTAAAACAATACGATAGTCACGGGTCATCTCAAACAATAACAACACCGATGTTAAGGGGGCGCGAACCGTTCCCGCCAAAACTGCCGCCATTCCGACAAGGGCATAGGCTGGAGAAGCAGCGATTGGGATCGAGGCGGGTAAAAAATAGGCGATCGCCTGTCCATACACACTACCCAGTACAGCTCCTAAAAAAATTGAAGGGGCAAAGATCCCGCCAACAAAGCCACTAGCAGAACTAATCGCCGTCAGCAAAAGTTTAACTACTAACAAAATAATTAACAAAGGAATCGTGAAAGGGGTATCTTGCAGGATTGATTCCACCGTTTCATAACCAATCCCAATTACTTCAGGAAAAATTAAGGCTGTAACACCTACACATAGTCCACCCATCAACAGCTTGATTGGCATAGATAGGGTTTGCATAAATGGAGCGATCGCCCATTCCCCCGCAAAAAATTTCTTAGCTTGCTTAATTGCGCGAGTAAACAACAGTGCCACGACACTGGCTAGTACCCCCAAACCGAGATATAACGGTAACTCCCAATAGCTGCGCACCTCATAAACAGGCAAACTAAATGCTGGCCGCTCACCAAGGCTAATCTGGGAAACCAGCGCTGAAATTACCGAAGCTATAACAACAACACTGACATCCGAGTTGGGGCTGGATTTATTAGTGCGATAGGAATCGCGCAGCAATACCTCTAAAGCAAAAAATACACCTGCGATCGGGGCATTAAATCCTGCGGCTAGCCCTGCGGCTCCCCCAGCTCCTATCAGTAATCGAATTCGCTCGCTAGAAAATTGCAGCATTTGCCCCAGCAATGATCCAATATTGCTACCCAGCTCAACGCTAGGACCTTCAGGTCCAAGCGAAGCTCCCGCGCCTAGCGAAAGGGCTGCCGCCACAGTTTTTAGAGGAACTTGCGAATAGGATAACCCTAGTTCACGATTAGAAGCCTTAGATTCGGCTTGATCTAATTTGTCTAATTTGAGGCGTAAAAGGCTAACAACTAGTGCTCCCATCATCGGAATAAAGATAATTGCCCAGTGCCACTGATTGCTGAGAACTACAGCTATTTTATGCCAATAGAATTCTTGGGTAAATAGAATGAGCTTACGAAATAGGGTTACACCAGTACCACTGATTACGCCCACCGCGATCGCAGAAACAAGCATAACCGTCTCCGCAGAAGGCTGAAGACGGTTTAGAACGGTCACCAATAGGCGGGAAAGCGACATGGTGGAGAACTCGTGGAGAGGAGTGATTAAGTTTTTTGCGGTTTCATTTTGCCGTAGGCAAAATGAAACCGCTATATTTTAAATTATTCAAGATCTTCTGTATCGATCTCTTCAGAAAATTCTTCTGAATTATCTTCTGATTCTAAATTAGCTTCAGAGGTATTTGACAAGTCGCGATCTCCCTCAGTGTTCATTACGGCAACTAAGTCGATTTGCTGACGATAGTAATCTACTCCCTTGACCTGTACCTCCACGCGATCGCCCAAACAATATTGACGACCACTGCGACGACCAACTAGCAGGGTCGAAGCCCTTGCCCTGCCCTTGCCGTTAATCAATGGGAACTCATACCAATCATCTTTAAGAGAACTGACATGGACTAAACCTTCAACTAATAGAGATTCAATCTCTACAAAAAATCCATAGGACTGGACGCTAGTGATGATGCCATAGAAGTTTCCACCTGTATGCGATCGCATAAATTCGGCTTTCCGCAATCCATCAAGATCGGAAATGGAACGATGATATAGAGCATCAGCTTGATTTAGCTTTGGCACAACGACTTCTAAATCTTCAATCAATTGACGTTCTGTCTCAGGTGGTAAAACACTCCAATTTACCTGTCCATGAGCACTAGAACTCCGAAGATTTACGCCATCCTTAATTCTGATGCTACGGCGATCGCGACCTTCTTCAAACACAGTATGCAAAATGCGCTGAATCAGTAAATCAGCATAATGGTTTTGGGGGAAAACACCATGCACATAGGGAAGATCGATTAAGCCTAAGCCGAAGTGCAGTGATGGTGTAAGTACATATTCACTAGTCTTAAACATAGACATTAGTAGATATTTGAGAATATCCCGAGTCGCTTCTTGCTCAATCTGACTGATTTGTCCCAAAATTCGATGCAAATCGGCAATCTGGATCTGATCAGGTGTTTCTAGCTGCGCCGAAATCCCCATGCTCTCTAATAGCTTTGTCCAGTCATCGACCTTCCCTTGATCGGGAGGAATTTGACGTAAATAGATAGTTGGAATAGATAGAGACTGTAGATGCGAAGCAATCGATTTGTTTGCCAAGATCATTATTTCTGTAACATTTCCAGAGATCTGCAAAGTTAAGGGAACTACTGTCAATCCTCGCACACCCTCATCCGCTTCTTGAGAAGGAATCTGTGGCAATACTAGTCTAATCGCATTAGAGCGCTCTTGGAGAAAAGTGCCCACCTTAGCTATTAAATGTACCAACCCTTCTACTTCAGTATCAATTTCTTGGCTAGGTGCATCTTCATCAACAGCTTCTTTCCCGTCAAGAATTTGTTGGGCTCTCTGATAACTTAAGTTAGCACGAACCAATATTGCTGAAGGCTGAATCTCAAACGAAAGCACATTACCCTCGTGATCCAACTTAATCAGCACAGACATCGTCAGATATTCAGGCTGATTAAATACATTCATCTCTGGTAACATCGGCAAAATCGTATCACCCAAGAAAAATGAACGTAGACGCTTTTGCGCTTCTAAGTCCAAAGGTGAACCCGCTGTTACATAAGTTGCCACATCAGGAATATGTACACCCAATTCCCAACCACTTTCCACCTCTGCGATCGAAATAGCGGCAGCATTACCAATTCTGACAGTCAGGGTCTTACGTAAATCGAGACGATGCTTGAGATCGGCTTTTCGTACACCTCTAGGCAAACTTGCGGCAGCCGTAAGAGCCTTGGCACTGAATCTTCTTGGTAAATTATGCTTGCAACAGACCAGATCAATATCATTCGTTGACTCAGCATCATCGCCTAAAACCTGCAAAACTCGTCCCAATGGCAAGTGATTGCCTAGCGAAAATCTCACCATTTCTAAATGTACAAGCTTGCCAACAGCAACATCTAAGTCAGGTGTCTCCTCATCTGGTACTAGCTCGACTTCAAATAGTAGGCGATCATCTAGTGGCACTGCCCGATAACTATCACCAGTTAACTTTACTGTCGATAGTAAAGTAGGATTTGATCGCTCAAGGATCAAACGCACTTCACCTTCAGGCGATCGCCTGCGCACGCCATCTTTAGTTACCCGCACTAGTACGCGATCGCCATTCCAAGCATTGCTCAGACGGCTCTCTCGAACATATATGTCTTCAGCGCCCTCGACATCTTGGATCGCAAAGCAAAAACCTTTGCTCGAACAACGCAACCGACCTTCGACCAATCCTTCTTCGTGGATGCGGCGATATCGACCTTTGTCTTTTTCGAGAATGCCAATTTTTTCGAGTGCATCAAGAGCAACTTGGAGCCGACGAACACTTTTGTTGTCATCACCAATCCCAAGTTTTTTTTCGATCGCCTTGGGCGTAACTAGCTTGTCATCAGAGAAATTGTCTAACAATTGATTAATCGAGAATTCCATGAGGCGAAGGTCGAGCGATTGTTTAAGGTGAGCAAATTAGAGCAAACGAGGGGTAACAAAGTAGCAACCTACGAACACAAACTACAAGCAGATATCAACATCGCAAATCAGCGATAATCAAGCTTTCGGCAATTAGAACAGGCAGACAACTTTAAGAGATTCGACTTATTATCAAAACGAAACTGTGGAAGTTAGTCTATCTTCTTAGAGACGATCTTGATAGCTCTGCGACATGATTACAGATTGAATACAGGATAGTGAAATATGGATCGAAACGCATATTTCTGTTTATCCCGAAGTGCATTCCCCAAGAAATCTTAGATGATCTACGATTATCTCTGTAGGGAGTTTAGCTCTAGCTTTTTGCCATGCTTGTAGGGCTTAGGTAACTTACGAATTTGCAAAGTTAGCTTCTATAGTTTTCCCCTGCCGATCTTATTTTAGCCCAATTGCTCCAGCAAATATTTTGGATATTAATTTTATTCGACATTAAGATGCAGCGATCGCTGCATCTTATGTCTTAGGACAAATCAATCCCTAAAGCTTTGCGCTCAAATTTGAACGAATAAATTTTTTGTGGCTCGTTTGGTCAAAATTTTCTGTAAAAGATTTTAGATGCACAGAAAAGTCCCATCTTTAGATATTTAGATTTAATTCAGTGCAATCCATAACTTATTGAAATATCGCTTAGAAATCAGAAAAGCGGGAAATAATCTATGTCATAAGTTAGGTTTAGCTATAAATAATCAGCATATGTGTTGATAAACACTTAACTTTTGACTCCTATTTTTGCTACATTCATCAGTGAGACAAGTGTAGTATTGTCATGTTGTGAGGAAAGGTAATTTATTTATATGTCTAAATTTTCTAAGAAAAATTATAGTTTAGCAGTTTCAGCTGCTATTGCCGCATCAACTCTTATTGCTGGTGCTGCCAATGCTCAAGCGTCTAAAGACTCTGAAGTTGTTCGCTCCGTAGGTGCTGACACCCTTGTCGAACAAGTTCAGTTGCGTCCTAGTGCTGTTGCTCAAAATGTAACTTCAGTATCTCAACTCAGCGATGTTCGCCCTACTGACTGGGCTTTCACCGCATTGCAATCCTTGGTAGAGCGCTACGGTTGTATCGCTGGCTTTCCTGACCGCACTTTCCGTGGTAAGCAAGCAACTAGCCGTTACGAGTTTGCTGCTGGTTTGAATGCTTGCTTGGACAAGATCAACGAAATTATCTCCGCAGGTTTGGCTGACAAGGTTAGCAAAGAAGACCTCGCAACTTTGCAAAAGCTTCAAGAAGAGTTTGCAGCTGAACTCGCAACCCTTCGTGGTCGTGTCGATGCTCTTGATGCTAAGACCGCTAAGCTCGAAGCTCAACAATTCTCCACGACCACCAAGCTACGCGGCGAAGCAATCTTCGGTTTAGTTGGTGGTTCTGATGGCGTTACCACGGTTACTAATCCTTCTAGTACTAACGTAGCTTTTAACTATCGTGTTCGCCTCAACTTAGACACCAGTTTCACTGGCAAGGACTTGTTGAGAACGCGTTTACAAGCAAGCAACACTGCTAACTTTACAGATTTAGCTGGTAGCAATAGCACTCGCTTGTCTTACGATGGCTTTGCAACAGCCGCAAATAATTTTGAGATTAATCGTTTGTTCTACCGCTTTCCAGTTGGTGACAACCTTAAGGTGTATGTTGCACCTATTGGAGCTGTAGAAGATGTTATTAATCCTCTAAACCCACTTGAAAGCGATAGCCAAGGTACAATTTCTCGCTTTGGTCGTTTCAGCCCATTGATCCGCATTGCTTCTAGAAGTGGTCCTACAGGATTTACATCTGGTCTAGCAGTTGCAGGTTTTGATTGGACGCTTTCCGACAAAATCAGTTTCCAAGCTGCTTACAGTGCATCAAACGTTGCAGCTGCTTCTGGTCAAGGCGGTGTATCAGGTGGTGATACCAAAATTGCTGCTCAGTTTGTGATCAAGCCTTCTGAGGCATTAACTTTTGGTGTTGGTTATGCAAATGCCTACACAGTTGGTAACAGCCTTGGATCTGGATTGAACTCTGATTCTATTGGTGGCATTCCTATCAGTGGCACTCCTCTTGCTGGCGTTACTGGCATTAGGAGCAACACTGTTGTTGGTAGCTTGATTTGGGACATCACCAAGAAGTTTACCTTCAATACATGGGGTTCTTACACTTTTGCTGACACTACTGGTGTAACTGCTGGTACAACATTCACTAGCTGGTTAGCAGCTATCTCTGCTAAAGATTTGTTCACTGAAGGCGATCTTGCTGCACTTTCCTTTGGTCAGCCTCTGCTGAGAACTGGTGTTAGTGGCGCTGCACAAGGCAGTACTGATACTCCTTATCACTTGGAAGCTCTATATCGCTTCCGTGTTTCTAAGAATATCAGCATCACTCCTGGTGTGTACTTTGTATTCAACCAAAACAGCGCCAGTGCTAACGGCACTGCGACTGTTGGTGTAATTCGTACCACATTCTCCTTCTAAATTAATTTAAAAAGGGGCGCGTTATGCCCCTTTTTATGACAAAACAAAAAAGAGCGCACTGCGCTCTTTTTTGTTTTATACAGAGTCTAAGAACGATCGCGTTGCTTCGGCAACTTGGGGCATGGGATCATTGGCAAGCTTTTCTAGAGCAACTTTGGCTTCAGAGCCACCAAGCTGTACTAGTGACTGGGCAACTCGATGTCGGATTTGCCAATCGGGATCTTCGATGAGCGGTAACAAGAGTGACACCGATGCGGGATTGCCAAGATCTCCAAGAGAGCCGATCGCAGCAATTTTAACTAGTTCATTAGGACTTTGTAATGCTTCGGTAAGTAACTCAAACCCTTGAGGATTGCCTAGCTCGCCGATCGCAGCAATGATGCTAAATTGAAACATCCAGTCGTTGGTGGACTCGTAGGCGGTTTTTAGTAGATCAAATGATTGGGTAAGCTGTAGAGAACCAAGTGACGCTGCTGCCGCAGCACGGACATCAATTTCAGGATCGATTGATAGGCGATCGCTTAAAATTTCTAGGGATTTTTCTAAATTAACAGTACCGACTGTGCCAAGTTGACTAACTGCATCATAGCGGATGCGGGCATAGGGGTCGATCGCCGCGATTGTAAGTAAATCAAATCTTTCAGATACGGGAAGAGAGCGACTAGCATGGAGGGCTTTCATCCGAATACCCATATCATCTATAGCTAGTTGCTCTCTCAAGGTTTCAAACTGAATTTCTGA
>JBIKYZ010000263.1:0-6579 GCA_044354985.1 Pseudanabaena sp.
TTCTCAAACTTAATTCTAAGCTCAATCACTTCGCTCTCAAATCCAAATTATATATCAAGGCTTTGCAGCAATCTCACTTGGAATGGCAGTCTCTGAAACCTTTTTAGGCTTCTGCGTAACATGAGGTCCTGAGTTTACGCAGGAGATTTATGCAACGGCAGCAAGGGAACTCTATCGAGTTTGGTATCAAGAATCTGAGTCTTCTACTGAGGAGCAGAAGTTAGAAATTCATCGGTTGGCTTTGTTGGGGAATGAAAAAGAGATTGTAGTTAAGATTGCTGATTCTTTAGCAGGAAATTGGAATAGCAAAAGTAGATTTAGAGAAGTTCTCAATATCTGCAATCAGACTTTAGAAACTGTAAAAGATTATCGAATTTTTATGCGAGTAGCTTGGGCGCAAGACGATCTTGGTGATATTGAAAGCTGCCTCGAAAATTATCAACAAGCTCTAGAAAATTGTCCCGATGAGGATGAGGCAAAAAAATCAGCTATCCTTCATAACACAGCCGTTGTTTTAGTCAAACAGGGACAGGTAGACCAAGCGATCGCCCTCTATCAGCAAGTCTCAGAAATCGATGAACGCACAGGTGACGTGCTGGGCAAAGCCGCCACATTGCATCAAATGGCTGGTATCTATGCCCAACAGGGACAGGTAGACCAAGCGATCGCCCTATTTACGCAGTCTATGGAAATTGAAGAGCGTATAGGAAATGTTCATGGTAAAGCAATGACGCTCTGGTGGTTAGGACATCTTGCAAAACAACAAGGTGATTTTCAAACGGCGATTTCCTATCTCCAAGAATCCCTCACGATCCTGCAACACCTCAAATCCCCCGACGCAGCCACAGTTCAGAGTTGGTTAGAACAAGTCCAACAACTAGCAAAAAGCCCCCCTTTGCAAGGGGGGTAGGGGGGATCAACCCTCCAAACGAAGCCAAAAAAATTTATTCAAGCTTATTAATGCGACTAAAGATCCCCCCTACCCCCCTTAGAAAGGGGGGCTTTTGGACAACTTCACAAAATGAGAAACTAATCTTGGCAACTATTGCAGACACAAGAACCTCTTCTCTTAAAAGCCCCCCTTTGCAAGGGGGGTAGGGGGGATCAACCCTCCAAACGTAGCCAAAAAACTTATTCAAGCTTATTAATGCGATCGCGCAATTGACTCGTATACTCAAAGTGACTAAAGATCCCCCCTACCCTCCTTAGAAAGGGGGGCTTTCAGACAACTTCACAAAATGAGAAACTAATCTTGAAAACTATTACAGACAAAAGAACCTTTTCTCTTAAAAGCCCCCCTTTGCAAGGGGGGTAGGGGGGATCCACCCTCCAAACGCAGCTAATAAAACCCTCTATTTATCTTCTCTTTCCCAAATTGAATATATGGCAGAATTCCATAAGACAAACAACTGACGAAAAGCGAGAAGTTTAGATCCCCCCTACCCCCCTTAGAAAGGGGGGCTTTTGAGAATTGAGGTGTTTTTTAGAAAAGGAGACTTTTAAGAATCTATGATTCAAACCGATAACCACCTACCTTACAACCCAAAACTAGGCGATCGCGCTAGAGAACTTCGCAAAAACATGACCAAAGCAGAGCGGAGACTTTGGTATGACTATCTTCGAGATCTTTCTACCAGATTTTATCGACAAAGACCCATCGATAACTTCATCGTAGACTTTTACTGCCCATCCTTAAAGCTAGTGATTGAAATTGATGGCGACACTCATAACAGTCAAGAGGCAAAAGATTATGATTTAGAGCGATCGCAGAGATTAGAAGGTTATGGATTGCAAGTAGTAAGGTTTACAAATGAAGAAGTTTTAGCTGACTTTGAAGGGGTTTGTTTGAGAATTGTCGCGCAAATGCAACGCCCCCACAATCATCTATGTGCTGACAGAAACCCATGACCATCATCTGTGAAAGGTAATGAAGATTTATCACTGATTACAGTGGATAGTGCGATCGCTCAGTACCCAGTCAAAACCATTTGGTAATTGCGATTTCCTAACAGGGTTTGGTTTTCAATTCACAGAAGTGTAGCCACACTTCTGTGAATTGGTATTAGCCCTAGCTTTATTCCAAAAACTGTCCCTACAGATGAGTATAAGTATTTGTGACCCCCATAAGGTTGCGCCCCGCAGGGGCGCAACCTTATGGGCTTAATTATGCCTTAGAAATCTTCTAATTAGGGAAAATGCGCAAACGTCGATTTGGCTCGGAGCCGTAGCTTTCCGATCGCAGTTGATAATGCTCAACTAACTCATGCTGCATCCGACGAATAATCGATGAACGGGGCAATAGCTCGACGGGTTGACTCTTGGGAATGACGATCTGCTCAACGGCTAGCCTTGTCTCTTCGAGGGCTTCGATTTCATCCTCAGAGTCACCATAGGCGAACATATTCAAGTCGCTAATCGTATCCGCAGGACTCTCATCGATATGCAAAATCCTGCGTAAAGCGCGAGTAATTTGTGGCAAAGTGCTAGTTTTGATCGCATGAATGGGAATCTGCCGTGCTTCGGCAACTTGACGGACTTTGGAGCTAGTGCGAATTTGCGATCGCAAAGCCAGCACTATATCTGCTTCATCAAGATCCTTGGTAATTTCAATCGGTAAATTGATCGATTGCACTACCTGCTCAGTTTGATGGCGGCTGACTCCATAGAGATAGACATTCAGCGTCCCGAAGCGTTCTCGCATGGCAACATAGGAAGACATATCGCCAAATTCTTCTTCAACATCGTCATCAGATTCATTCAGCTCTGCCACGGCTGGATTGCTAATCTTGCTAGACAGATCAGCTAGTTCCGATCGCATTTGTACTTGTGGATCGAGGGGAATGGGCTTGATCTTGCCTGTGGCTCGCCAACCTTTGACCGCAGGATTTCGCATCACTTCAGGATTTTTGGGCTTCTCCTCAGTGGTAGTCACTTCGCCTGCATCACTGACTGCCCGAATTTGACGACCTGGATCGCGATCGCGTAAGAGCATATCAATGGTTCCCGCTACATCGTCATGGACTGCCCAACGGTAGCGCTCCCACATTTCCACTGCAATATCAAAGGTGGGTTGTGCCTTGCGTTCGAGAATGCTCTTTTGAGGCAAGCCGCGCCGCCGCATCTCTTCATCGCCGAGGGTGACAGATTGAATGCCGCCGATCAAGTCAGAGAGGGTAGGATTTTTGATTAAATTGGCAAGTTGATTACCATGAGCCGTACCAACTAGCTGCACACCGCGTTCTGCGATCGTTCTTGCTGCTAATGCTTCGAGTTCAGTACCAATCTCATCGATGACGATTACTTCAGGCATATGGTTTTCCACCGCCTCGATCATCACTTGGTGTTGCAACTCAGGCTGCGATACTTGCATTCTCCTCGCCCGTCCGATCGCAGGGTGAGGAATGTCACCATCGCCAGCGATTTCATTAGATGAGTCAATAATGACGACGCGCTTATTTAGATCATCTGCAAGCACACGGGCAATTTCGCGCAGAGCCGTAGTTTTACCCATCCCAGGTTTGCCTAGGAGCAAAATCGATTTACCTGTTTCTACTAAGTCGCGAATCATCGCGATCGTGCCATAGACAGCCCGACCAACGCGACAGGTTAGTCCGATAATTTCGCCTTTGCGGTTGCGGATAGCACTGATGCGGTGGAGTGTACGTTCGATACCTGCGCGGTTATCGCCGCCAAACTCGCCAACTTGCTTAACACAGAGCGCCAAATCTTCTTTGGTAATCGGGTCATCGGTTAAATATTTGGTGCTGTCAAAATAACGCGCTTCTGGCAACCTGCCTAAGTCCATCACAATTTCGACAAGTTGTTCTAACCCGCCGCAGAGTTCAATGCTGCTTTTAATGCGTGGAGGCAAAATATCTAGAAGTTGATCGAGGTTGTCTGTAACTTGCTTGCGGATGGATTCCATTAGGCTTTTTAAGGTTTTACAGTTAGGTTTTAAAGTTTTTTGCCCTCATCCCCCAACCCCTTCTCCCGCAGGAGAAGGGGAGCAAGAGGTATTTTTAAGTCCCTCTCCCATTGGGAGAGGGATTTAGGGTGAGGGCGTTTTGATTTGCGAAACTAATTGACGGGCGATCGCTACAGCTTGCCAGAGTAAACAAGGACGATCTTCGAGGCGATCGGGTATTTCTTCTCCCAGACCTTCCAGAAAATCCATCACGATTTTACGAGCATAGCTGCCATAGGCAACGCCAGCTACTGGGATGCCTGCTTGGCGCAATTTCGGGACAGTACTCGCATTTGTACCACCAGCCAATTGCACAAAGCCAAGGGGTAACTGGAAATCCAGCACTTTTTGCCCTAGCTGCAAAGCTGCCCTAGTTGCGCCATCCCCGATATCGCCACTCATCGGTCTGCCATCGGTTTGCCAAATCAGCGATCGCGGCTTGGGGTTCATCCCTTCGAGCAAAGACATGAGGTAATCGCGCAAATCTTCGCAATCTGGGAAGCTAACGGCTACTAGCTTGAGTTTGGGGATAATCGGACTCAAGCGCTGCCAAAACGCGGCAAATTCTTTGGTGCGATTTGGTTGCGTGTGAATTTCGATCGCATTAACTGACTGGTTAAGTACATCATCAACTTGGTGAAAAATATCTTCAGGGACATAAACCTGTTCGCGGGTATTAATTATTTGCACTGGACATAGCGGTAAGCAACGACCGCACCCATAACAAAGATTTGGCATGATCCCATTGTAATCATTACTAAATTTTATTGCTGTGGTGGGGCATACTTTTTCACAGGGACGGCTGCAATCGCTTGGACAAAGCTCAGGATCAAAAAATGCTTTCCGAAAATGGGGATCTTCACCATCGTTAAAGCTGACCATTACTAAAGGGGCGATCGCGGTTGGTTCTAATTTGAGTGCTGCTGCAATACCTTCTCTAGCAGCAGCGATCGTCGCAGGATCAGGAGCCATATCAATGCAATCCGCTCCTGCCAATGTATAAATTAGGGCAAGATGGCGAATTGCGGGTAAATGTTGGTAACTTGCACCACAAATGAGCTTAAACCACTGGTGCGATCGGAGAGCTTCAAGTTCCATATTTCTATATTATCGCGGTTGCCACTCTGTGGTTAATCCCAAAACACAAAAATGACTAAGCCATTTGGCGTTTTTAAAACCATTGCTGGTTATAGCTAGACCAAAGAATTGATTGGCGGCGCTTCGCGCCGTCAATCAATTCTTAGTCCTAAAACAAGTGTTTCTAAAACCCAAACGAGAGGAGCAGCTCAAAATGCTGCCCCCTCTCGTTTACAGCAATCATCGATCAAACAAGCCACCAGAAAAAAATTGAAAGCGTTGCTTTGCAACGCTTTCAATTTTTTTCTGGGTTCGAGCGCAAAGCACTGTAGGTTTGAAAATATACAACTACGATCGCTTTTTGCGATAATGCAAGATATAAAGCGTGAGTTGAAATTATGGCTATATTTGCTGCTGTTCAAACCCCTGAAAAAGTTAAAGATACTGTGAAGGAGATAGTACGCAAGCCTTACCCGAAATATAAGGTCATTGTGTTAAACGATGATTTCAATACCTTTGAGCATGTTTCTGAATGCTTGATGAAATATATCCCAAACATGAATGAGGAGATGGCTTGGGAGTTGACTAATCAAGTACATTTTGAAGGCTTAGCGATCGTCTGGGTGGGACCAATGGAGCAAGCGGAGCTTTATCATGCCCAACTGAAGCAAGCAGGATTAACGATGGCTCCTCTCGAAGCTGAGTAAAGGCGCTTCTAATATTGCGTCATAATTATTTGTCTCTGCGATCGTAATACTTCTACAAAAAGTTTTTGTGGAATCCTTTTTCTATTTTGAGGATTTCAGTAATTTCTCCATCCTAGAAGATCCCTATACGATAGCTATAATCAAATTTAATGCGATAGTATCCCGAAAACCATTTTAGTGGTTCAAGATCTGGAATTTCGGACAGTGTTTGAGAAGTTCCAATTGCTTCAATACATTTTCTAACTTTTGTAAGAACTTTTTGGTCGTTAATTTTATCTAAATCTTTGTTGAATCGCCTAGCAATTTGATAGCTCTGCGATCGCAATACACCTCAAACCAAGTAGGGTGTGTTAGCGTAGCGTAACGCACCAACTAAAATCATCAGAAAGGTTCGTTACATTTCATTAACGCACCCTACGCGAAATGTCAAATTATCGAAGACCAGCAATTACAGAAGGAACTTATTTTATTACCCAAGTCACTTATCAGAGAATTCCTTGGCTTTGTAGTGATTTAGGACGTAAAGGATTGCGCGAGGCGATCGCTAAAGTTCGGGAGAAATATCCATTTGAAATAAATGCTTTTGTTCTATTACCAGATCATTTCCATTGTCTGTGGACGTTGCCAGAAGTAGATAAGGATTTTTCGGTAAGATTACGATTAATCAAAACCTATGTAACCAAACATTATGGCGATCAATTAGGAATTAACTCACCTTACGCAGATAGAAAATCCAGAGATTTGATTTAGATAAAAGAGTCTGAGAATGTATACTGAAACAAAGTTTGAACGTAATTGCTTCATCGAAACTAAACCAAGAGTAGCACATAG
>JBIKYZ010000063.1:0-21049 GCA_044354985.1 Pseudanabaena sp.
GGCAAATACTACTATCTTAGTACTCCTAAATCATTAGTGCTTCGATTTCTCATGCCCAATATTTGGGCATCTCTTAATGTGCCGTTCATCCATTTTTTGCTTCAATTTTTTCCAAACTCCAATTGTATAAACCCATGACTACAATCTCCTCTCAAATTCCCGTCACCGTCTTAACTGGCTATCTCGGTGCAGGCAAAACCACTTTGCTTAATCGCATCCTCACTCATGAACATGGTAAAAAAGTTGCTGTGATTGTCAATGAATTTGGAGAAGTGGGCATCGATCATAAATTGGTAGTTAATGCCGATGAAGAAATCTTTGAAATGAATAATGGCTGCATTTGCTGCACTGTGCGCGGTGACCTGATTCGGATTATTACAAACCTGATGCGCCGCCGCGATAAATTCGACCATTTAGTGATTGAAACTACGGGGCTAGCTGATCCTGCGCCCGTGATTCAGACCTTCTTTGTTGATGAAGATGTCAGCGCCAAGACCAAACTAGATGCAGTGGTCACCGTCGTTGATGCTAAACATATCTCTCAGCATTGGGATGCGGAAGAAGCACAGGAGCAAATCGCTTTTGCGGATATCATTTTACTCAATAAAACCGATCTGGTAAGTGAAACCGAGCTACTAGAGCTAGAACAACGCATTAAATCCATGAACTTGATGTGTAAAATCTATCGCACTCAAAACTCAGAGATTGAGATGGATGCAGTTTTAGGCGTTGGTGCATTTCAGCTAGATCGAGCATTGCAAATCGATCCTGAGTTTCTCGGCGAAGATGCCCACGAACATGATGATACGGTGAAATCTGTCGCGATCGTGGAAGTAGGTGAACTTAATTTACCCAAGGTCAATGCTTGGATTAGCCAATTATTGCGCGAACAGGGAGTCGATATCTTCAGGATGAAAGGAATTCTCAATATCAAAGGAATTAATGAGCGCTTCGTGTTTCAAGGTGTACATATGTTATTTGATGCTACACGCGATCGCCTATGGAATCCAGATGAGCACCGCCAAAATGAATTAGTATTCATTGGTCGCAACCTTGACTCAGAGCAACTAAAATCCGATTTTCTCGCTTGTATGCATTGAAGAGAATTTAATACCTTTATGTTTAGTTTTGGTATTTAGTTTTTGTATTTAAAATGCGATAGGCGCTAAAACACAAAATCACGGTAAATCCGAATCAAATTAGCCACTAAAAAATCATGCAAACTTCTCAACTAGATGTTCCTAAACGTGGAATGCCTGTAACGATTGTTACGGGTTTTCTAGGTAGTGGAAAAACTACACTTCTCAATCAAATCCTCAAAAATCGTCAGGATCTTAAAGTAGCGGTTTTGGTGAATGAATTTGGCGACATTAACATTGACGGACAGTTACTTGTCGATATTGAAGATGGCATGGTGGAGCTTAGCAATGGTTGTATTTGCTGCACGATCAATGACAGCTTGGTTGATGCTGTATATAACGTTTTAGAACGGCAAGAGCGAATTGATTATATGGTGATCGAGACAACTGGCGTTGCCGATCCTCTGCCGATCGCTTTGACCTTTTTGGGAACAGAACTAAAACATCTCACGCGCCTCGATTCCATCCTTACAGTGATTGATGCGGAGACATTTACTGCCGATCATTTTGGTAGTGAAGCAGCACTTAGTCAGGTGCAATACGGTGATATTGTATTGCTAAACAAAACGGATTTAGTCCCAGAAGCACAAGTTGATCTATTGGAGGCATACCTTCGCCAGACTAAATCTAAGGCGAGAATCTTGCGATCGCAACATGGTGAAGTTCCCTTACCTTTAATTTTAGATGTGGAACTAGCCGAGACTAGTGCTTATAATCAAGTAGAGAACGAGGATGAGATTCATGAACATGATCATCGCGAACACCATGAACATGAGCATCATAAACATGATCATCACGAACATGAACATCATCACCACTCTGACCATTTAGCCAATGATGGATTTATCTCTGTCTCATTTCAAAGCGATCGCCAATTTGATTTAGACAAATTCACCTATTTCCTTGATAAGGTAATGCCCGTTGATGTATTTAGAGCTAAAGGGGTTCTTAGTTTTTCTGCTCAAGATATGCGTTTTATTTTTCAATTGAGCGGAAAGCGCTACGAGCTAAACTATGACCATCGCAAGAAGCCTATTGACAATCAATTAGTTCTCATTGGTCGAAACCTTGATGCACAGTTGCTTCAACAACAATTGCAAGAATGCTTGGTATAGAAATGTAAGGTAAAACTCAAAGTGGCGGCGCGAAGCGCCGCCACTTTGAGTTTGGGTTTTGATTTGTCCTAGCTTTATATTGCATTGCTATATAATTTTATCTGAATAATGTAATAGCTAAAAAATGCCTGACAATTGGATTGAGACGCTTAAATATGATGCTAACGGATTGATTCCTGCGATCGCGCAAGATCACCAAGATGGCACAATTTTGATGATGGCATGGATGAATCGTCATGCTCTGGAATTAACGGTTTCGACTGGTGAAGTGCATTATTGGAGCCGATCGCGTCAAGAGCTATGGCATAAGGGTGCAACTTCGGGACATATTCAGAAGTTAAAAAAACTATATTACGATTGCGATCGCGATGTGATTTTGGTCAAGATTGAGCAGGTTGGTGACATTGCTTGTCACACTGGCGCGAGAAGTTGTTTTTTTACAGAAGTTCCGATAGAGCTTTGAGATTTTTAATTACGAATTACGAATTACGAATTACGAGTTAAAATTTCGTAATTCGTAATTTTGATCCCCCTATGAAACTTGAAAACGTAGTCCAAACAAAAAGTTACGCCTTCGCCGTGCGGATCGTCAAACTATATCAACATCTAATAAACACGAAAAAAGAATATGTGCTGTCTAAACAAATATTGCGATCGGGAACAAGCATCGGCGCAAATGTTGAAGAAGCGATCGGCGGACAATCAAAATCTGACTTTATCTCTAAACTTTCTATAGCATATAAAGAAGCCCGTGAAACAAGCTACTGGTTAAGACTATTAAAAGATACCGACTACCTGACATTAAAAGAATTTGAAAGTATATATCCCGATATAGAAGAACTATGTCGCATTATCGGCAGCATTCAAAAAAGTACAAAGGGACATTGAAAATCACGAATTACGAATTGAAGTTATTAAATTCGTAATTCGTAATTCGTAATTCGTAATTAAATAATTCACCCATGATTTTCGCCTCAGCATTATTTTTATTTCTATTCTTACCGCTCACCTTAGTAGGATATTTTCTGATTAGCTCAAAGCTACTCTATCTGAGGAATATTTTTCTATTGATCATGAGCTTGATCTTTTATGCATGGGGAGAGCCAGTTTATGTTTTTCTGATGATTGTTTCTATTTTGTTTAACTATATGGCGGGGCTGATGTTACATCTACATCGGCAAAAACTGCTTGCCTTCATTAAAGAAAAGGAAATACTCTTAATATCAATTATCAGTAATTTAGGATTGTTATTCTATTTTAAATACGCTAACTTTTTCGTCAATAATCTCAACGTAATTCTGCAAAATCTTTCAATTCCAGCGATCGCATATTCCCAAGTCCCATTGCCAATCGGAATATCCTTTTTTACTTTTCAAGCAATGTCTTACGTGATCGATGTCTATCGTAAAGAAACCGATGTGCAGTTAAATCCCATTAATTGTGGGCTATACGTTAGCCTATTTCCGCAACTCATTGCAGGCCCAATTGTTCGTTATCATGATGTCGCTATGCAAATTGTGTCACGGACAGTCACTAAACCGCAGTTTTCGGCGGGAATTCAGCGATTTATTTTTGGATTAGCCAAAAAAACGATGCTAGCAAATCCATTAGGAGAAGTCGCCGATAAAATCTTTGCTGTACCAGTGCATGAAGTCACTACAGGCATGGCTTGGTTAGGAATTGCTTGCTACACATTACAGGTCTATTTTGATTTCTCAGGATATTCCGACATGGCGATCGGATTAGGACGGCTGTTTGGATTTGAATTTCTAGAGAATTTTAATTATCCATATATTGCCCAATCTATGCGAGACTTTTGGCGAAGATGGCATATTTCCCTGTCCACTTGGTTTCGCGACTACCTATACATTCCTATGGGTGGCAATCGTGGCTCTTCACTGCGGACTTATCTCAATTTATGGATCGTATTTCTACTATGTGGGCTATGGCATGGTGCAAGTTGGAACTTTGTCATTTGGGGAGCCTTACATGGAGCTTATTTGGTAATTGAAAGATTGGGCTGGCATAAATATCTCGATCGCTTATGGATACCATTACGACATCTATATACATTATTACTAGTGATGATTGCATGGGTATTTTTTCGAGCAGAATCCGTGAGTCAAGCAATTCAATATTTAGGAAGCATGATCGGGATTACTGATGCCGATGGAGTCAATCATTTCACCATGCTCTATTTTGATTTGAAGACCCTAATTAACTTAATAATGGGGAGTATACTGGCAACTCCCATAGCAAGTTGGGTTGCGATCCAATTACAAAAGAAAATTATTTCTCCAAAATTTAGTCATCTTCAGCCCGTTCTATACGGTGGATATTATTCACTTTTAGTTAGCCTATTTCTGATTTCCGCCGCCAGTTTAGCCGCAGGAACTTATAATCCATTTATCTATTACCGCTTTTAAATCTCTCGCCAGTTTGCTCCATGCACACAGAAAACCCTAAAAACAAAGCATCTCGGATATTTGACAATCTATTGATTGCGACTTTTATAATTGGTCTATTTCTGCCTTTAGTTCTAACTCATAATCGCAAAGAATCAGCGACGGAAAAACGTAAACTTGCTGAGTTTCCTGAATTGAAGTGGGATCAAAAAAGCATGACTAAATTTCCGTCACAGTTTGAATCGTTCTTTAATGATCATTTCGGACTACGCGATCAGTTAACTCAGGTTTATTCTTTATACAGTATTATCTTAAAGAATTCCTCAAATCCTAAAGTGTTGATTGGGTTAGATGATTGGTTATTTTATGTTAATCCTGCGGAGGGGAATAGTCTTGAGGATTATCGGAGAAATGATCCCTTCACTCCAGAAGAACTCAGAAGCTGGAAAATCGGATTAGAAGCAAAACATAAGTGGCTAAAGCAACAGGGAATCTCCTATCTCTTTGTAGCTGTGCCTGACAAATACTCTATTTATCCAGAGTATATGCCTGAGCATATTCGTCAAGTTGGTAAACAAACCCGCCTAGATCAACTAATAGAATATATGAAAGATTCGGAGGTAACAGTCCTAGATTTAAGACCTGCATTGCTGGCAGCAAAGCAACAGGGACAATTATTTTATAAAACTGATACTCATTGGAACGATTTTGGCGCTGCGATCGCACAGCATGAAATTATCCGCACTATCCAAAAAACTTATCCAAATCTGAATCCAATTAACTACTCTTGGCAAGATTTTGGATTGATAGAATACAAGTCAGGGGATATAGCGAATATGTTAAATATTTCTTACTTTCTCAAAGAGATGGTTCCTGAACTACGGAAAGCATTACCCATATGCCATAAACAAATTGTCGAGAAGCATCCAGAAGATCAGACAAAGGCGACCTTTTTTACAGATTGTCGTCTTGATGCACCAAGAGCCTTGATTTTTAGAGATTCATTTTTTATTGCTTTACAGCCTTATATTTCTCAATATTTTGCTAAGACTGTTTATGTTTGGGAATGGCCAGATATTAAATTATTAGAGAAATATATGCAATACAATCATCCTGACATTGTGATTGAAGCCCGTGTAGAAAGGCATTTAAAATTCATAAAATAATGGCGCTAAGCGTCATTATTTTATGAATCGCATCTATCCAAGCTCACACAACACCAAAACCGCAGTGAGATTGTCATGACCATTGACGTTATTTCCTAACTCAATGAGTCTATCTAACCCAGTTTGCAGATCGACTTCCTTATTTAAAATTGGTAATAAATGCGATCGCCAATTATCGTCGATTGCATCGTTGTCACACAAACCATCAGAACACAGCAGAAATAAAGTTGGCTCGGTTAGAGTAAAAAACTCAATTGAAGGCTCAAGGCGATCGCTAGGATTAGGCCCAAGAGCTTGGGTAAGTTGATGAGCATCAGGTCTAGACTGCGCTATTTCAGGCTCAATACCAAGATCTATCAATTGATTGAGAACCTCATGATCGCGAGTGATTTGTTCTAATTTTGGTTCTGCCTCTGCCTCTAGTTTTGATTCTGATTCGAGATTAGTCCTATTAGTAACTTTATAGATACGGCTGTCACCGACATGGGCAATTACAACATCTAGATCATGAATTCCTAAAACAACCAGAGTTGTTCCCATTCTGCCTAGAGACTTCCGTTTTTCATTTTCATTCTTGATGAAAATTGCTTGATTAGCATTGCAGATAATCTCATTAAGCTTCTTCTCCCCAGGTAAAGTGTCGATCCAAAATGGACGAAACTGATCAGTAATAGAATTAACAGCGATCGCACTCGCAACTTCGCCACCGTCATGCCCACCCATACCATCACACAACACAAATAAGCCTCGACAACTGCGATCGCTAATTTGGCTTTTACCATTAATGCTGCGCGTTTGAAAAATTGCAACAAAATCATCTTCATTGCGATCTCGTTGTATTCCCACATCTGTCTTGCCAGCATAGCTTATGTCCTTTAGCTGCACAGGGGAAGATACAATCATCGATGTTTCTGAATTAATATCTGCAAAGTCTTCTAAATTGAATTCTGGTGGCAATTCCTCCAGATCTTCTGAGTCATCCCATGATTTCTCTTCTATGTCGCTTACTAATTGAGAAGAAGCCAAATCATGTACTTGAATTTTGATTGTTTCTAATGCAGACTCTAAATTAAATGGTCTTGTTGGGACTGAAGAAGGTTGTAGAGCTTCTTCTCCTAGAATGTTTAGAGGGATATCTATAGCAATTTTAGCGCCGCAAAATTGACAAAATTGGTGGCTATCAGGATTTTCAGCTTTACAACTAGGACAGATGCTCATAATTATTATTGCGTTGGCACAATGCTATAAATTTAGGCTAATAATAGAGAAGAAGACTTTAAGGTAATCGCACCTATGACTGATTCTACCAGACTCAATCCCGCTGAAGAGATCGTCCTTGGACGAGACTTTATGACGCTTTCTCAGCATGTTCTTTCAAAGTTTGGGACTTTTTCGGCTGAGGCATACGATCTGAGTGCATTTATGGGACGGATTGGGTTGGCGGGCAAAACGATCGCTCGCCATCTTAGCCGTGCAGGTTTAGTAGAAAATGTGCTTGGGGTCACTGGCGAAGTCAATGTCCAAGGCGAAGCGGTCAAAAATATGGATCGCTATGCAAATCGTGTTTTTCTTCGCGCCTTTGAGCAGAGTGGCTTAGTTTGTCGGCTTGCCTCTGAAGAAATGGAATTACCCTACTATATTCCTGAAAATTGCCCCATTGGGCGCTATACCCTGCTTTATGATCCTATTGATGGCTCTAGCAATATTGACGTAAATTTAGCGATCGGTTCGATTTTCTCTATCCGTCAACAGGAAGGGAATGATGAGTCAGGAGAAGCTCTAGATTTATTGCAGTCAGGACGCAAACAAATCGGTGCTGGTTATATTCTCTATGGTACAAGCACAATGCTGGTTTATTCTCTAGGCAATGGAGTTCATGCTTTTACTCTCGATCCTAGTATTGGCGAATTCATTCTTTTTCAAGAGAACATCCATATTCCTGCGAAAGGTTCTATCTATAGTGTGAATGAAGGCAATTTCTGGCAATGGGAAGAGCCAATGCGCGAATATGTAAGACATATGCATCGACAAGAAGGGAATACGGCACGTTATTCTGGAGCATTAGTAGCCGACATTCATCGTATTCTCTTTCAAGGTGGTGTGTTTCTCTATCCAGGCACAGTTGGTCATGCTGATGGGAAATTGCGATTGCTTTACGAGTCCGCTCCTTTAGCTTTTCTAATTGAACAAGCAGGTGGTCGCGCTACGACTGGCAATCAAGAGATTCTTGATGTCGTTCCCAAAAAATTGCACAGTCGCACACCATTAATTATCGGCAGTTCTGAAAATGTAAAAGTAGTTGAGGCTTTTCTACACGCATAAAAAGATGAGAGGTGGCGCTTCGCGCCGCCTCTCATCTTTTTATGCGGAAATGCCTGTTGACTTGATCGCGTAGCGATCACTTGACTGCCCGATCGCAAATCTAAACGACTCACGTACAGATTTGTTGGACTGCGTAGCAAAAATAACCAGCCCGACAATGCAAAGCCCTGTAGCGATCGCGAAGATATTAGTGATGCCGACAAAGCTAATCATCTTGCCCATAATTGGTCCAGCAATAGCGATCCCCACATCAAAGCCGATCCAAGTCATCCCAAATACATAGCCTCGTTCTTGCGGAATCGTGCGATCGGCAAGCAACGCCACAATTGCAGGAATCACAATCCCAGAACCAATTCCTTCCGCAACTCCCGACAACAAGAACTCATAGTCATGACTGGCAAAATAGATAATTGCCATCGATAATCCGTAAAAGAATATACCAATTGAAATGAATATACCGCGCCCCCACTCATCACTGAGTCTTCCAACAGGAACGCGAATAATAAATCCAGACAGAGCAGCTGCTATATAGAATAAACCTGCATTCAGAGCAATGTGCTTCTGCTGCATCAAAATTGGCATAAAAGAACTTAGTGTCCCAAAGGATAAGCCAACCAGCAACAAAACTGTAGAAGGAATTCTTACTCTAGGATTAAGGAACGTCTGCCAGAACTTTGGCTTTACTATAGTGGCTGAGGCGATTTTGCGATCGCGTTCACCATCTTCGTCTTCAATTTGACTTGTTAGCAACAATCCCGCAAAGGCAAGCAATGAAGCCGTAATAAATAGAGGTTGATATCCCCAAGTCTCTTGCATCAAGCCACCGATCGCAGGTCCAAAAGCTAAACCCAAAGGATTTACCAAGCTCATATAGCCAATTATTTCGCCGCGTTGCTCAATTGGAGCAAGATCTGAGATCAGTGCACTATAGCTCACCGCAAACGCCGCGATACTAATTCCATGAATGGCGCGAAATAATATTAATAAAGGAATAGATGGTAATAAGGCATAGCATAAAGGAACTATAGCCGCTACGATCAAGCCAATTCTCATTGTGTAGCGTCTACCTTTGCGATCGGAAAGCTTGCCAAGATAGGAACGGCATACGAGTAAGCCAATCGCAAAAGATCCCATGATGATCCCGATTTGATCAAAAGACTGTGTCAAGCTGCGGATATAGAGAGGTAAGGTTGGCAACTGTGATGCCATGCTCGACCAGAAAAATAGCCCAGCCCAAAAAATCGCAGTCAGATTTTTGCGTAGGTGCGTATCAAGGTTTGAGAAGGTAGTTAAGGACTGCATGACTCCAATATGACCAATAAATGACCAATGAATGAGCAATAAAACATACAACCCAAGCCTTCTGAGATAATTCTTTATTCAAGAACTTTCTGCAAATGGCTTGGGCTGCGATTACTTATTTAAGATTGTCTCTTAAGTTACAGATTAAATATATCAAGCGATTGGGTGAATCCCTCTCAGCTATTTAGAAAAAATTTTACTTCGTAATATTTTTTCTAAATAGCTATCTCATTTAAAGTGTTGCTCTGCAACACTTTAAATGGAATTGACAAATTAATACTTAACAGGAGCAGGAATAGGAGCGCGATCGCGTCCAGAGGAAGAACGGCGCGAATCATATCCACCTCCATCACGACCACCGCCATCACGACCAGAGCGAGAACCATTTCCACCTTGACCACGCTTGATTGGTCTACCACTGTAGGAACCGCCGCCGCCATCACGATCGCGACCACGACCACCTTCAGGGTTATGAGGTTGCTTAGCCAACACTTGTAATGCAGCTTGTTCAGCTTTATCAGATTGCAGTTGGGTATAGGCAAGTTGCAAAGCAGCAGCTGCGATCGCTTGAGGATCGTAATCCTCAACCAATTGAGATACCAAAGGCAAGAAAGAAGCCAAACGTTCGCCTGTCAATGCTTCCAAGATTTGTTCTGTAAAACGACCAATGCGACGTTCTTGGATCTGAGCCACATTAGGCAAGGGCTGAGGAGGAAGAGGCATACCAACTTGCTGCTCTAATTGACGCAACTTGTAGCGCTCTTTGCCAGAAATCAAGGTGATTGCAATACCTTTCTTGCCAGCACGACCAGTTCTACCGATACGGTGAACATAACGCTCAGGATCATCTGGAATATCAAGGTTAAATACGTGAGTCAAACCATCAATATCTAGACCACGCGCAGCAATGTCAGTTGCAACAACCCAACGAACTTGTTGATTGCGGAAGCGTCGTAACAGAGCTTCACGTTGAGACTGAGAAAGGTTGCCATGATATTCATCGACACTATGACCAGAAGATTGCAGAACTTCAGTCAATCTACTAGCTGAATCCTTAGTACGAACAAAGATGATCGCTGAGGTTGGCGCTTCATATTCCAGAATAGGCAACAGAGCTTCTTCTTTAGTTAGATGATAGGGAACTAAATAAATCTGTTGGTCAATGCGAGTAGGCGTAGAGTCTTGACTCTCAACCTTTATAGTAACAGGTGATTTCAAGAAGTTCTTCACCAAGCGTTTGACCGCAGGTGGCATGGTAGCTGAGAAGAAAGTACTCTGCTTAGTAGAAGGAGTTGTTACCAAAATCCTTTCTACATCTTGAATGAAGCCCATATTTAGCATTTCATCAGCTTCATCAAGAACAAACCAAGAAAGGTTTTCTAGTTTGAGTTTGCCCCGCTCCATTAAATCGATCACTCGACCAGGAGTACCGACAACAACATGAACACCCCGCTCCAATTGAATCATTTGGCGACTGATGTCAGATCCACCATATACAGTCAGGATTTTTGCGCCTGGCTTGGTGTTAAAACTACGAATCGCCTGACCAACTTGAATAGCCAATTCGCGAGTTGGAGTCAAGATTAGTGCTTGCAGTGAATCACTATTAAGATCTAAACGCTCCAAAATTGGCAGCGCGAAAGCTGCCGTTTTACCAGTACCAGTCTGAGCTTGACCTAGTACATCTGCTCCTGCGAGCAGTTGGGGAATAGCCTGCTCTTGAATAGCAGTAGGCTCTGTAAAGCCAATAGATTCGAGCTTAGCAACTCGTGCTTCAGAAATACCGAGAGTAAGAAAAGATGAGGGCATGGATGATCCTAAGATTTGCAGCAAATTTGTTCTAAGAACAGTTCGCCTATTCTGCCAATCGCACGGGATAAACAATCACTAACAAAGCCGAAGGACATCTCTGCCCTAAATTTTAAGCGGTTTAAAAAGAGTTTTTCTATGAAAACCTCAGCTTCCAAAGATTAGATTGCTTTGGATAGTCATGCAATGGGAGAAATCAGCAAAATGAAGTTAATTATTTCTAGTATAAACCTTTGTTAAAGATTGTAAACAATCTTTTCGTGGATTTATGTCTATGGTATGGGTGTAAGAAAGTTGATAATCTACTCTGAGATAGCTTTCCGAGATAAAATCACAAGATAAATTAGTCGTCGCCCAAAAGATTTTGTCTGGAGGCATCTAACTTGATCCAGAGCTCCTTGATCTGTTGGTAAGCTTCATTTGAAGAAATCTTGCCACCAGTTTCCAAGGCACAGATAATCGAAATACGATTAGTAAACTCTTGCAGGTTAGCATTAAAAGCTAAATTTTGTGGCGAAAATTCGCCTCTAAAATTAGAGATGGGGTTGAAGAACCTATCTTTATCAGGATTAGACATCTAGATGTAACTCTCAGATATAAGTTGGACAGGTTGAGAAGACCTCAAAGATCGCAGACGTAGAAAACTGTAGGGAAAAGCGATTATTCTGCAACCTGCCCGATTATTTCGGATTGCCAGCAAAATACAGTAAGACTGCAAATACAAAGTAACTTATCCGAATTTGTCATTATCCAAGCTAGATTTTAACAAAGATAAGCAAAACCACCTGTGCTACGAGATACCTAAATACTTTTAGTTACTACGTTACTACCGATCGGAAAAAGCTCATCAATCACTAGTTGAATAGTGCTAATTGGTAGCAATAACTTTTTTGATAGCCCCAGCGAGATTAGACTTGCGACGAGCGCCAGTATTGCTATGGAGAACACCACGCTTGACAGCGCGATCAATTTTACTATAAGCCAAAGACTGCTTAGCATTAACTGCTTCTAGGGCTTCAGGCGTAGGATTAGCTTTATAAGCTTCAACTGCTTCTAAATAGCTTTTCATTAAAGTCTTGACGGCTGACTTATATGATTTATTATGCAGACGGTTGCGCTCAGCGATCTGAATGCGCTTCTTGGCGGACTTGATGTTTGCCACAGTTTATTCCTTTTAGCGAAATGACATGGTTTAAAGCATTTATCATCGTAACATTTTGATCGGATTTTGCAACTGTAAAATCAATTTACTTTTTAATTAGATTTCTGAGCATTTTTTGATTTGGCTCTCTATGTTGACTAATCTCACCCTCAAACGCCCATGACATACCTAAATTTTGTTTCTTTCTTTGGCATTTTTGGCTTGTGCTTTGTGGCCTGGATCTTCTCCGAAGATCGCCGAGTCATACCTTGGCGGGTCATTGTCTGGGGTATTGGCTTACAGTTAGTACTAGGATTTCTAGTGTTTCAGTTTGAGCCAACTAAGTCGGCTCTAGAAGCTTTTAGCAATATGCTTAATGTTGCCTTTGATGCCGCAGAAGAAGGAGCACAGTTCATATTCGGCAGAAATTCATTTATGGTGGCTGCTGCCCCGAAAAGTGGGATCTGTCCACCACTTCCTAGAGGGTTAGGAAATATTACTAGCAGTCTATGTGCCGTTCGAGTCACAACTATGTTTGCTTTAAGTACTTTTCCTGCGGTTATTTTCTTTTCTGGCTTGATGGCTCTATTAGAAAATCTGGGAGTTATTCGCGTAATTGTCGATTTTTTTGGTTGGGTGTTTGAGCGCACTATGAAGCTAAGTGGTGCAGAAGCTCTGAGTGGGTCAGCGAATATTTTTGTTGGAATCGAGGCTGCTATTGTGGTAAAGCCATATTTACCAACAATGACTCGTAGTGAGTTATGTGCAATATTGGCTTGTTGCTTTGGTACAGCTGCTTCTTCAGTGTTGGCTATTTATGTTCGTGCATTGGAGGCTGTTTTTCCAAATATTTTGGGGCATTTGGTGTCAGCTTCAATTATGGCTATCCCTGCATGTTTTGTATTGTCAAAGATATTAGTACCTGAAACAACTGTGCCTGAAACAATGGGGGGCATATCTAAATTAGCCAAGCAAGGTGCAGGCAACAATGCCACTGATAAGGAAGAATTAGAGTCGGCAGGTGGTGAGGTGATGAAGCGCATTAGTCCTATGGATGCAGCTATTTTAGGTGCATTAGATGGCGTAAAAATGAGCGCTTCAATTGCTGCTGTTTTGATTCTAATTGTTGGTTTGGTGTATTTATTGAATCAGATGTTTGGCTGGTTAGCTGCTTTGCCTTCCCCGATTGGCGACGTTTTTAAGGTTGTTACTTTACCCAATATTCAGGGCTTTTTGTTTTATCCACTAACTTTGTTGACAGGTATTTCTGCCGATGATTCTTGGCAGGCTTCCGTAATTATTGGGAGAAGATTGCTAGAAACAGCTATCCCTCCTTACAATGAGCTGGGAAGAGCCGCATTAGCAGGAGAGATTAGTAGTCGTACTGTAATTATTGTGAGTTATGCCTTATCGGGTTTTGCTCACCTTGCGTCGGTCGGTATATTTGTTGGTGGCACGATCGCATTAATCCCATCTCGCCGTAAGGATATTTCGGAATTGGGTTGGAAAGCTCTATTTGTTGGTACATTGGCAACCTTAATGATTGCCTGTATTGCGGGTGTATTTGATGATGGCAGTCCTGGCATTTTAGGAGAAAAGAAAAAAGCTCAACCAGTCCAAGTTAAGCCATCAGCTACAACTTCACCTAGCGCTTCACCCACCGTTTCGCCCAGTGCTTCACCCACTGCTTCACCTAGCGCTTCACCGACTACTTCACCTAATAGTTCGCCTAAAGCCTCCCCTTCTTTGCCCAACCCACGTTAAAACACTAGTTATATGAAGTTTTAAAATGGCAAAAAATTGCTTTTGGTATTAGTTCATACTCAATGTAAAACAATAAAAGCCCTGCATAGCAGGGCTTTTATTGTTGAAATCAATACTCTATACAAGAGCGCTTACTATTGTTTATTTGTCTTTAAATTGCTGTAATTCAGACTTTAGTTGAGCAATTTCAGCCCGAAGATTATCAATAGTTTCTTGCAACTCATCGGGAGCAATATCGGCATCTTCTGCTGTTACTGTTCCCTTTTGTTGTTCGGCTTTTTCTAGAATTGTTTCGACAAAAGTACGGATTTGTTCGCGTTGTTCAGCATCAAATTTACCTAAAGCGCTTAGGGCATCAGTTACTGTTTCTTCAATGCGATCGATTACAGCCTCAGCAGTGGCTCTACCAATAAAGAAAGCGTCTAATGGTGATTTACTCATGATTTAAATTATTGGGTTTACTTGTTTGGTTACCACTCGTCAATCGAATGTTTCTTGAGAGCTGTTTTTTTGTCTGCTACTTCAAATATAGCAACAAAGTCTAAAAGTAGAGGATGTACAAAGCACAGACTCAAAACTCTAGATTCTAAAAAGGAGCTTTGATTTTTGGCTCTTTGTAATCTAGCTCTTTCAACTTCTTAAGGATGCGGCTGAAGTAATCCTGCATATAGGATTCAAGAGTAGTCATATCTTCTTCTTCTAAACCGAAGATTTTGTAGGTTTCCTTCATGTCTGCATCTAGGGGAATACCACTTGCAAGGACTTCGGCGTAGGTCATGCGCTCGGCAAAGCTCCAGCCAAATTCAAAGCCAAGAGCAACTTTGCGGGCAAATCGTAGCAATCCGATGGGCATGTTAGCCGTTTTTCTGGTGCGTCCTGACATTCTTTCGCAAAGCTTGATGATTTCGCTAGGCTGCCATGCTTTCGGCCCTGCGATCGCAAAAGATTGACGCTCGGTTTCTTTGACAGTCAAAGCGCGAACAGCAAATTTTGCAATGTCTTGAGTGTTCATATAAGCGATCGGTGAAGACTCGCCACCGATCCAAATTGTTTGATTCTCAAGGATGGGGATCGCATATTCCCCAATCAAGTTTTGGAAAAATCCACAGGGCTTGAGAATGGTGTAGTTAAGATCCGTAGATGAAAGAAATTTTTCGGTGCAATATTTAATGTCCATCAGTGGGACATTGGGATATTTTTCGGCATTGAGAATTGAGAAAAAGACAAAGCGCTCAACTTTTGCGCGTTCGGCAGCTTGGATCAATGAAACTTTACCAAGCCAATCGACATCTTTGATTCGCATTGATCCCGTGGCACGAGTTGTAGATGCGTCAATAATTTCGGTGACTCCTTCAAGTGCATCATCTAGACTTTGAACATTGTTCAAATTTCCTGCTACTAGATCTGCACCCCATTCTCTGAGGAAGTTTGCTTTTTTAGGATAACGAACAAAACATTTAACTTTTAGCCCCCGATCCAGTGCGTGACGGGTGATTTGACGACCTAGTGTACCTGTCGCACCGACGATCAGTAAGCTCATAAAATTTTTTTATTAAATTGACTTTGTAAACATATATAAATCTAACAGATATTTGGCGACATCTTTTGGTAAGCGATATTAGCAATCGTGATATCTGTCTACAGACAGTAATCTAACCCCAAAAGAGATAGGAAGTGATTGTCGATTCCTATCTCTTTTGGGGTCGTCAATGGAGATTGCGACATTGATTATGTAACTGAATATTACGAAAATACTGGCTAGCAAGAAGAATTATTGAGAACTACCAACGGACTTGGGTGGCTGCTGTAGGCTAGCAATCATTAAGCATCAAAAATTTTTATCTAAATAGTCGGTATTTTAAAAAATGTATAATAAATCAACCAAAGATCCTGTAGTTGCAGCAGTTACAGCAGGTTTGGGCGCAGGAGCAGTTGCTTGTTTTAGTGTCAGTCAAGGTCAAAATATTTTTGTAGCGATCGGGGTGACTGCTTTTGCTACCACAGTTGCTTTAATTGTTGATCGTTTGTTTTTTAACTAAGGAACCCACACAAAATAATTGATCCCCAAAAAATAGCGACGGGCTTAGCCCGTCGCTATTTTTTGGGGTTTTATATGGATCATTTTTTCTCAGTTATTCTCATTTTGAAAATTGTTTTTTTGAAAGCCATCCGCAGGCTGGCTTTTAAAAAATAATTTGGGGCTTTTCAGCGCCTGCGGCGCTGAAAAGCCCCAAATTGTTCTCATAATGAGAATTGCTATTTTTTACTTGGAATTCCCTAAGACTAAGTAATTCATAAATAAAATATATAGAGGAGTGCTTTGCACGCCTCTATTATTTTGAAGTAGTAAATTTATATCTATAGGGATTGGTAGAAAATTGAGCACTGAACTTAAAAAATTTGTAGTGTGGGGCAGCTATTGCGAAAATGTACTAGAAAAACGGGCACCTTTTCGCCAAGTCCATCTTGATAACATCAAAGCCATGTATGAATCTGGCAGATTACTAACCATTGGTCCAACTCAAGATTTGACCAAAGTATTTGCAGTTTATGTTGCACCTGATATAGCGGCGGCACGGCAGTTAGTTGAAGCTGATCTTTATTGGCAGAATGGCGTTTGGACTGACTATGAAATCCATGAATGGATTCAGGTTTACTAAAAAACAAGAGGCGACGCTTAGCGTCGCCTCTTGTTTTTTGGAACTTATAGCTGTCGCCAAGTGTACTAGGACATAAAACCCAAGAATTGATTGGCGGCGCGGAGCGCCGCCAATCAATTCTTGGGTTTTGATTTGTCTTAAGACAAGGGGCATTAGCTATATAGCAATTTCTGAAGCAACGCTTTTAATTTTGCGGGTTAGGGTTTGAGCGCAAAGCAATGGAAAAGGCTGCTTAGCAACCTTTTATTATTTATGATCAGCATCTTCGTCTATAGGACTAGCAGTAAAATGCTTGAAAAGAATTCTGCTTGTCCCAGCGATCGGCGGAGCGATGATTGCGCCAACTACTCCAAAAAGCTCTGCCCCAACAATAATTGAGAGCAAAAGCTCAAAGGCATCAAGATTTAAGTAAGGTGCAACTAGCCAAGGCTGAAGGATAAAAGCTTCGATCTGCTGAAGTGCAAAGCAAATAAATATGGCGATCGCACCTTTGTTAAAATCAACGCCCCATGCAGCAATAAAAATTGCGCCCAAAGCCATCAGTCCACCAATATAAGGAATTAAATTGGCGATCGCCACCAATAACCCCAATGCGCCTGAGTAGGGAATTCCAAACAGAGAAAGCGTCAAATATGTACAGAAACCAAGCAAACTGGATGTACCAACTCTCCCCACCACATAGGCTCCGAGACATCGGGTGATCGGCGGTATTAAAATTTCTACCTGTTGGCGGATCTCACTAGAAAAAGGACGTAAACACCTGCGTACCAAACTATCAGAATGGATCACCATATATGCAGCAATCAACAGGCTCAAAATACCAACCCCGATCGCATTCACAATCTGCAACGTAAATACAAAAGTCTGTCCAACGATATCTTTGCCAAAATTTTGGGCTTGATCTAGTAGTGGCTGAGTTTGCAAAATGCGACTGAGTTGGTCTGGACTAAAATTAAACATCCCCCCTTTTGGTAATTGAATTTGCTCTAACAAATTCGGTAGCTTAATAAAAAATTGCCCAAGCTCTAGAATGATTTGAGGGGCAGGAGTGATCGCTAAAATGATCACTATCAATAAAAATAAGTAGAGCATCACCACAGCCCATAATCGATTTAAGCCAATTTCCCAGCTCTTAACCCTAATCCGAAAACTGGTAAGTTGCTCGACGATTGGCGTGATCGCCCCTGCCAAAAAAACACTAGTCAGCAATAATTGCAAAGTCTGTCCCAACCTAAAGGCAAGATAAATTGCCACGCCAATGATGACAATGCGCTTTAGATATTTGCTAAGAAAATCTTTGCCATTTAACACAGTTGTTTTTTATCTCTGACTGGCATTTACTAAAGAGAGAGCCAGCAATTCTTATTATAAAAATCGGTTTTTTGAAAGCCTGCCATAGGCGTGCTTTCAAAAAACCGATTTTGGTGTTTCCAGCGCCAACGGCGCTGGAAACACCAAAATCGGTTTCATAATGAGAATTGCTGAGAGAGGGCAGAGCTTCTTGCCACCGCTACTTATAATTACCATAGCTAGCCACTCAATCACTAAAAAATTCACATGAACTATGGGTATGAAGCGATCGCGATCGGGCGACGTATTTTATTAGAACTATTTCGCACATATCGAACTTTGCTCTTGTGGGTGATTTTCCCTATTTCGATGCTGTTACTGAATGGCTTTGTCTTGGCTGAAGGTTCCAAAATTACGACCGTTGAATCCTTCAAGCTATCAGCCCCTGCGACATTAATCGGTTCAGCTTTATTTTTTAGTTGTCTCGGTGGCACAATGTCCACGATTGTCTCGGAACGAGAAAGCTTGACGATTAAACGTTTATTAATTTCGCCGATTAATGGAATTTCATACTTTCTTGGTATTTTCTTTGCCTATGCAGCGATCGGTATTGGACAAACCTTAATCATTTATACAGTTGCTGCTTTTTGGGAAGTACGTTTTAGCGGCTCAATCGCTTTGGGTATGTTTGTGATTTTGGCAAGCATTGGCTCGTATGTGGGCATTGGGTTTGTACTAGCGACAAAATTTGCACGTAAGGTCGAAGATGTCAATTCTTTGGTTGCTGGGGTGGGCGTACCACTACTAATTTTAGGTGGGGCATTTTTCCCCACTACATTTTTATCAAAAGATCTACTTTTGATTACCCAATTTAATCCTGTCTATCATATGAGCGAGGCATTTACAGCCCTCTCAACTGATAGTAAAACCCTGTCCAACCCAGATATGGTGATCCATCTTCGATTTTTGGTTGGCTTTTTTGTTGTGGCTATTGCCGCAGGCTGGCTAGCCTATAAACGCATGTTACAAACTGAAAGTCATTTATAAGCAGACACGTTTAATTACAGCGCTTTGCGCTCAAACCCAAACCAAGATAAATTTTGAAAGCGTTGCTTTGCAACGCTTTCAAAATTTATCTTGTGGCTCGTTTGATCGGTAATTGCTGTAATGACACATCCAAACTCGTAAGGATGCGCCCCTGAGAGGCGCATCCTTACGAGTTTGGGTGGATTTATGCTAGGTACTTAATACCAATTCACAAAAGTGCTATCACACTTCTGTGAATTAAAAACCAAACCCTGTAAGGGTTTTAAAAACACAAAATGGCTAAGCCATTTTGTGTTTTGGAATAAAAAGCCAAATATAAAAAAAGCCAAAAGAAGAAAAAAATTGAAGCGATTTTTCTTCTTTTTAGCATTAAGTTGCTATATTAGGCACCTCTATAAATTATTCAGGCTATATAGCTGTCAACATCCATGTGGCGACAACTTCAAACCCCTAAAGAGATATGCATCGCGAAGCGACGTATACCTCTTTAAATGTAACTTCTCGAAATTGTAGACACAATTTCGAGAGGTTACATTAAACTCTTCGGCAGCTATAGATCCTTTAAAAACACTTTATGCGTGAACTATATCCAGAGATCGAGCCATATAGACAGGGACTACTCAAGGTATCGAATTTACATACCATTTATTTTGAAGAGTCGGGAAATCCTCAAGGTAAGCCCGTAGTAATTTTGCATGGAGGTCCAGGGGGAGGGAGTCAGCCAATTTATCGTCAATATTTTAATCCTGACTTGTGGCGTATTGTCCAGTTTGATCAGCGAGGTTGTGGCAAAAGTACTCCTCATGCTGAACTTATCGAGAACACCACATGGCATTTAGTCGAAGATATTGAGACTTTGCGTAAACATCTCAATATTAATAGCTGGGTAGTGTCTGGGGGGAGTTGGGGCAGTACACTCGCACTTGCCTATAGCCAAACCCATCCTGAATACTGCCAAGCATTAATCTTGCGGGGCATTTTTATGCTGCGTTATAAAGAACTAGCGTGGTTTTATCAAGAGGGGGCAGGTTATTTTTTCCCTGAAGCGTGGGAACAATACGTTGAAATAATTCCTCCATCTGAACGTCACGATAT
The DNA here is from genome assembly GCA_044354985.1 of Pseudanabaena sp. Classification (GTDB taxonomy): domain Bacteria; phylum Cyanobacteriota; class Cyanobacteriia; order Pseudanabaenales; family Pseudanabaenaceae; genus Pseudanabaena. The sequence goes on from JBIKYZ010000063.1 coordinate 20,256, forward strand.
GATCGCCGCCTACTATCATCGCCTCATTAGTGATGATCAACATTTGCGATCGCAGGCTGCCCGCACTTGGTCAATTTGGGAAGCCAGCACTAGTAAGCTCATACCAGACCTAGACCTAATAGCTCGCTTTGGGACAGAAGATTTTGCTGATGCTTTTGCAAGACTCGAATGTCACTACTTTATTAACAAGGGATTTTTTATGTCAGAAATGCAGCTCTTAGAAAATATTGATCGCATTCGGCATATTCCCACAACTATAGTCCAAGGTCGTTATGATGTGGTCTGTCCGATGTTTACGGCTTGGGAACTGCATCAAGCTTTCCCAGAAGCTGAGTTTATTGTCGTGCCTGATGCTGGGCACTCCATGACGGAGGTGGGTATTCGGAGTGCATTAATTGATGCTAGCGATCACTTTAGCAAATAATACCAAAACACAAAATGGCGTAGCCATTTTGTGTTTTTAAAACCCTTACAAGGGTTGGTTTGTAATTCACAGAAGTGTTGCCACACTTTTATGAATTGGGATAAAAGGCAAATAAAAATTGTTGCACCTAACCTGATGCGTGGCTAGTTGTAGCAGGTGAAGACCCAAAAAAGACTAACGAGTGAGATGATGGCGGACAAAAAACAGGGCAAACCCAGCATAAGTATCATTACTCAATTTTATCCACCAGACTATGCAGCTTGGACTTTGGACAAGATTGAAGCAAAGAAAGAGCGGGATTAAGCGAAAAGGGATAATGAGAGTTTCAACTTTCAACCGAAAACAAATCATTATCCCTAAACCCATTATG
>JBIKYZ010000264.1:0-6548 GCA_044354985.1 Pseudanabaena sp.
ATTGTTAACTTGAGCGCATCTCGTCTTCACATCTTACAGTTCGTTCCCTCTGCTTGTCGTCGCTATTATCTTCTCCCTTTCCCTGATTCCTAATTGTTCTTTACTTCTTTTGAGAGCGGAATGTGGGTTACAGGGCTTGGTTTTTAATTCATAGAAAGTGTGGCAACACTTTTGTGGATTGGTATAAAAAGAGCTAAACAAGTTGCACCACAGGGATATCTACTAATAAATTCTGCTTGGTTAACAGATCTAGAACTGTAATTCGTAATGTGCGCTTTTCGTCAACCTGAAAGGAAACCTTAATGCGATCGCTACCAGTTTGCCCTAGTGGTTTAAGCTTCGCGATCGCCTTACTATTCTCATTGAGAATCTGCGCCGCAACTTGTTTGGTATCTAAAACATGGGTGACAAGTCTGTCATCTTCAAAATAAACTTCTACACTGGTTTCACCCAACTCACCAATGACCAGCTCGATGCTAGGCTGATCTGCAACGGATGCACCGAGAGTAAGTTCTACTGGCTTTGGTAAGGGATAGGTTTCGCCTGATTTAATAATCGTATGCCAGTTGTGCTTTTTGTAACGCTTGTCCCAATATCGCACACCATAGCTATGATAGAGAAAGTCCTTTAATTCCCAACCCTGCGAAACTGCTCCATGGGCGATCGCCTCGAAGGGTTTATGAGCTTTTACCTTCTCGGCAGGAAAATGGCGCAAAGTCCTTTCCTTTACAGCAGGAATTTGCGATGTACCGCCTACTAAAAGAACAGCATCAATCTGATCTAAATCAATATTTTGGCGAGTTGCTTGTTGGCGAATGCGATCAAGAGCAATATCGAGATTGATAAAAAATTTCTTTTGTTCAAGGATTTGATTTAGCTGCGATCTAGTTAAAGTTAATTCATAGGATTCAAAGGTTTGGTCATTAAAATAAACCTCAGTTGCTGATTCGACGCTAGATAGAGCAATCTTAATCCGTTCAGCTAAGCGAGTTACGAGCGAGTTCTTTGGTAAGCCTAAAGTAGAATGGAAGTAATCTATGATCCAATTGTCAATATCAATACCACCAAGATTCTGCCCAGTTTTGGCGAGAACTTTAGCGGTTTGTGAACTTTGATTATTGGGTAAAGGTTGGCTTTTAATTGTGCGATCGCCCCATTTCAATAGGAAGCCTAGAGGTGATTTCGGTTGGGTAGATTCCGTTAGTAGTTGCGCATAAGATAATTTTACTAATGACAAATCTAACGTACCACCGCCAAAATCCACCACTAAGATAGTTTCATCACCACCATTAATTTCATAACCCAAAGCAGCAGCAGTAGGCTCGTCTAATATTCGCACCTGATTTACAGTTAGTTTTTCGCAAACTTCGCCAAGCCAATTACGATAGGACTCAAAGCTATCAACTGGAACCGTAAAAATTAATGAGTCAGCATCTGGTAAGCTCTCAATGATTTTTTTTAAGAACCATTCTCCCACTAGTTCAAATTCTATTTCGCGTCCATCTACTTCTGGTACAAACATGGACATATTAGAGCCAATCGCTCTTTTGAAAGCTTTAAAAAATCGCTGTTCGCCTTTATTACTCTTGTTGTCTAAACCGCGATCGCTAACTTCCTGTCCAATTAGCACCAGCTCATTTACTGCATCCTGCACATACACAAAGCTAGGAACCAATGGCGGATTGTCAGCAATGAGACTGCTGTAGTCAGCTAGTTTGACTGTTTCTATAGCTCCATTCTCATTAATTCTTGCAACAACAGTATTACTCGTCCCAAAATCGATCGCATATTCCATAATTGTAGTTCCTTGACCCATAGTGGTAATTAATTGCCACTATGGAAAAATAATTATTATCAAACTAAGGCATCCTTCGATAAACTCTTGCCATAGAGAATTGCCGCAAATCCAGTCATATACATGAACAGACTATAAATAGCCGCAGGAATTGCCATATCTTGATTTCCCAATACTCCTGCTGTAATCGCGATCGCTAAAGTTCCATTCTGAATCCCAACTTCGATCGCTACACAAATCTGCTGAGGTGTACTGAGCTTTAGCAGTTTACTGATTACAAAACCTGCTGCCATTGAGAGCAAATTAAGCAAAGCCACTCCTACACCTGCCTGCAAAATAAACTCAGGTAAGCGGCTCCATTCACGAATAACGAGAATCAGAATAATTAAAGCGAGAAAGCCAATGGCTAGGCGACTAGTAACCTTTTCTAAACTGCGGGCAAGTTCAGGAAACCTATACTGTATATACATTCCTATCACAACAGGAATAATCGTAATTAAAAAGATCTGCCCCATTGTTGTTCCAATTGGCAAAGAGATCGCTGCGCTCTGTCCGAGAAAATGATTTAGAGCTAGATTTGCAAGGATCGGAATCGTAAATATGGTGATAATGCTACTACATACCGTCAATGTCACCGACAAGGCTACATCTCCACCCGCGAGATAAGTAATCATGTTTGATGACACACCACCAGGGGCAATGGCGATGATCATTAGTCCCACTGCGATCGCAGGCGGCATCGCTACAATTTTCGTGATTATAAAGCCAATGATGGGTAACAGAACGATTTGACCAAATAACCCCACTGACACCGCCTTAGGATATTTTGTAATCCGTTGGAAATCCTCAAACTTTAGCGATAGACCCATTCCCAGCATGATTAAGGCTAAGGCAATGGGTAAGATTAGAGTTGTAAAAATACTTTCTTGCATATTTTGCTATGAGATGTATTAGGAACTAATTCGCATACTGATATCTAGCCAATGCGATCGCGTGACCATAGCCGAAGTGGAAATATAATCTACACCTAGATTTGCAACTTGGGCTATGGTATTGAGCGTAATATTGCCTGAAGCTTCAATTTTTGTATGGCTGCTATTTTGGCGGATGAGAATGATTGCCTCACGCATCATTTCTACTGGCATATTATCGAGCATGATCACATCAAGATCTAGCTGCACTGCTTCCTTTACTTGAGGAATTGACTCAGTTTCTACTTCAATCGATGTGGTAAATGGAATGTTTTCGCGTACTCGTTGTACCGCTTCGGTGATGCCGCCAGCCGCCGCAATATGATTATCTTTAAGCATCACCGCATCATCTAAGCCATAGCGATGATTGATAGCACCACCGACAAATGTGGCATATTTCTCTAAGATTCGCATTCCGGGAATAGTTTTGCGAGTATCAACTAGATGCGCTTTCGTGCTACTAATCGCTTTGACATATTCTGCCGTAGAGCTAGCAATTCCTGATAATCGCATCACCAAATTCAGCGCAACTCTCTCACCCATAAGTAATGTGGCAAGGCTGCCCGTAATTTCGGCGATCAGTTCACCTGATTTCACAGGTTTCCCATCCTGCGCGATCGCGACGAAATTTACTGCTTGATCTAACAAATAAAATACTCTAGCTGCGATCGTTAGTCCTGCAACCACACCATCAGCTTTGGCAATCCACACAGCCTTACCAATTGGCGCATTGCCATCTGGAAATAAACCACTAGTGCTGCGATCGCCACGCCCGATATCTTCGCGTAACCAGTCTTCAATAAATGGATCTAAAACAATAAAAGGAGGAAGCATTATCTAGATATTTTTAAATGATTGAAAAGTCGCTAGATTTAGAGAAGGTGGTGCTTTGCACCACCTTCTCTAAATCTAAGCATGAAGCCAAGCTTCAGTGGCAATACCTAATTTACTAGCAGTATCAATTAACTGATGTAGCTCCAAATTAGAAATACTTTCGCAAAGATTGACCTCTATATGAATTGGTTGTTTTTGAGTAGATTCCAAATCGAGAATCTGTCTAGCGAGTACACACTTTGGGGCAACCCGTGATGATAGATAGTTGAGAAAAGCCTCTTGAGAAAGATCAAGGTCTAACTCAAGATCCAGACGATCGCTAATGATTAGTGACTGCTCAATTTGATTGAGATAGGTAAACAGCGATTTTTCATCAATATCTTGCGATCGCGAAAGTTGCTGAATTTGGCTCAGAATATAATTTTCGAGAATTTCGGCATCTTCTTCATGGGTAAATTTACAGCCCAAATTAAGCGCCTCGATCGCGACAGCATCTAATCCCACATTCGGAAGTGATTCGCCAGTTTCTAAGCGCTTGAGTTCCTCGGTGAGTCGATTGTTTAACACAATCTCCGCAGCGACTTGCAGTTCACGCGGTACTGGTAGATCATCCCGACGGAATGAAATCAGGATTCCATAGTTATCACGATAAACTTGTTCGTAAAGCTGATCGAGTCTAGTCAAAGTCTCATCGGCGAGCATTCGCAAAATCCGATGACGCTCTTCCGCAAAGAGATGATGTAGATTGAACTGTTCACCACTAAAATTGCTCGCCATCGCTAGTATTACAGCAGCCGTATTCGCTTGTTTGAGAACCTTAAATAGAGTTGCTTTGATCTCCTCATATTCGCGCCTTCCTGTAAAGGGTTGAATACAGCAATGGAAGTCATCACCACCAAGGTGCAATACTGCAAAAATATAATTTACAGATTCTTGCGTGATCCCAGAAACTAATTGAATTTGCCCGATCGCTAAGGACATTGAGCCAATCCTTTGCAGTTGATAATCCTGCTGTTGGATTTGGTAGCAATATATTTGTTGGGATCGCGCATAGTTACCCAAAGTTGAACTAAGAGCATATTGTGCTGCAACTTGAGCGAGGGTAATGCGGTTAGTCGCTACTTGATGCTTAAAGACACCTTCACCATCCTTAAATTCAACGAGATTGCTTGGGGCTTTCGCCATGCGATGAATAAATTCATCCTCTAGCAATACACCAGCAACGTCAGCTGCTAGTTCGATCGCTCTGGCGGCATAGCGCAAAATCTGTACGGTTTCAGGTCGTGATAATTCTTCAAAAAACCAACCGCAACTCGTAAACATCAACAAGGCGTGGCGTTGCATTTCCAACAACCTGAGAGCATCAACCCTCTGAGCCGAGGTCGAAACTTTGCTCCCAGACTGCTGCGCAAAAAATTTCTCTAAAACTGGAGAATGTTCAGATATGCCATCGCGCAGAGAATATTGCAGTACGTCAATATAGCGATCACGTGCTTCCCAAGGATCGTTAAAATATTTGCGACCGATATCTACATAGACAGCAGCTAGGCGATCGCGTAGCCAGTTAAGACTATCGCGCAGTGGTCGCCGCCATAGGAGTTGATAGCCAGATCCTTCGCCACCGCATGAACAGCCACCCTGCCAGCGATCGACTCCGTGAGCACAACTCCAAGCAGTTACAGATTTTAGCTCTGCTTCCCATTGAGGTGGGAAGAGACTTAAATAATGTGCATAATTAGTGACATTCCAGCCACGCTTGGGAAATTCTTCGACAAAGGCATAGGAAAGGGTTTTTTCGGTAAAGTGCTTATGGTGTCCAAATGTTTCGCCATCGGTCGCTACGGAAACAATCTGATGTGGACGGCGATCCCCCTGTACAGCTTGACTAAGACGCTTAGCAAAATTATGAGAACTCCCTAAGAGATCGCCAAAGCCCATATCACGCGAGATCGGTCCATCATAGAAAAATACGTCGATATAAGCATCAGTATCCGCAGGCAGATGATATTGCCCAAGTTCCGATACATTACTGTTATCGCCATTATGACGACGCAAATAGCAACGATAGGGACGATTGGGATCAATCTGGGCTCCACCTACTTCTTGCCATGCAGGGTTAGGGTTGTTTTCAGTGGGTTGAGGACGACAGCGCTGAGCCTGTGATGGAGCAAGAATAATAAACTTGATCCCCTCCAGAACTAGAGCTTCAAGGGTTTCATAGTCTACGGCAGTCTCAGCTAACCACATCCCTTCAGTTTCGCGCCCAAATCTCGCCTTAAAATCTTCTTTGCCCCAACGAATTTGCGTCAATTTGTCGCGCCAATTAGCTAGAGGCATAATGATGTGGTTGTATACCTGTGCGATCGCATTGCCATGACCATTTAGTCGTTCGGCGCTGCGTTTATCGGCATCTAAAATCGCTTGATAGGTATCGCGATCGTGAAATTCCATCCATGAGAGCAGCGTTGGCCCCATGTTGAAACTCATGTACTCATAGTTGTTGACGATCTTGACGATCTTGCCGTCATGGCGCTCAATCCGAGAGAATGCGTTGGGGCGATAGCATTCATGGTGAATCCGCGCATTCCAGTCATGAAAAGGGGCTGCACTCTCCTGTCGCTCGATCGCATTGAGATAGGGGTTTTCACGGGGAGGCTGATAAAAATGCCCGTGAATCGTAATATATATTCCCGAATCAGTCGGAACTTGAACAGGCGAGGCGACAGGATTAGCAACAGTCACGCAAATTATTCCTTATGAGGCAAACGACAAATCTAGTCTATCTTGGCAGATTTTCTTGGTGGTTAACAAGCAAATGTAGAAAAGTGGCTCATCTGGGTAAATAGGTGAAATGGCAAAATAGGAGTAAGTCGTTTTGAATTTTCAGAGATTAAGATGATCAAATTTCCCCTAACCCAATTGCTAGATGAGCAAGCGTGCTATGAATG
>JBIKYZ010000265.1:0-6539 GCA_044354985.1 Pseudanabaena sp.
TGGCAAATACTACTATCTTAGTACTCCTAAATCATTAGTGCTTCGATTTCTCATGCCCAATATTTGGGCATCTCTTAATGTGCCGTTCATCCATTTTTTGCTTCAATTTTTTCCAAACTCCAATCAACAAACTTGGCAAGTTAAAGATCGCTTCCTAGAAATCAATTCACGTTGGTTAACCCTAATTGGCGAACATCTGCAAAACGATCGCGGCGAAATTTTGGAGTATTGGCGGATTGAAAAAGCGGATTCGGTAATTGTTTTAGCTATTCAAGGCGATCGCATCTTATTGCCAAAGCCAAGTTATCGTGCTGGTATTGATCAAACAACTTTAGACTTTTCTGGGGGACGAGTAATCGCAGGACAAAATCCTCAACTTGCAGCGATCGCTACGCTAAAGCGCGAGTTAGGGATTGAAGCATCGGCGATCGTACAATTAATCCCTTTAAATACTGAAGGTTGGGCTGTAAATAGTTCTTTCTCTAATCAAAAGCTTTATGGATTTGTTGCTTATATAGAAAAAATGACCAAACTAAATTATGAATTAGTTGCAGTTACTTATCCTTTGACTTCGGATGGAGTTCAGAAATTACTTGAAGAAATCACTTGTCTGCAATGTCGTGCTATGTTGCTGGAATGGATATTGCTAAATCAACGTTGGCAGACATCAACAACTGCTCAAAACTCTGAGCAATTCGCGTCTGGAATCGTTCCCGATGCTTGATTAGTAATATCGTGGGTAGATCCGTCAAGTCTCTTAAATCAGAGAACGCAATGGTTCGTAAGACACCAAATTGGATCTTTTTGGGAATATTTAGACAACGAGTGGAAGTAAAATGGAATGAGAATCCACTTGATAGAGAATTACTACCCTAGGGCGATCACTTTTCACTTCAATCCTTATACATATGTATCACCTAAACCTTATAGCTAGTATAGCTTATGGGAAATATACTCAACCACAAATTCTCGCCTTTCTACATTCCCCAGCTTTATCATTTCTTCTCATTTTGGAAACTAATTTGTGTTGACAATCCCTCTTTGTGCTGTATAGTTGTATAACTGATTGGGTATATATTGATATTCAATCTAGCCAGTCTGATTAACAAACTTCAAATAAAATAATCATGACTACAGCATTACAAAGACGCGAAAGCGAATCGCTATGGGATCGATTTTGTGATTGGGTCACGAGTACCGAAAATCGTCTCTATATCGGCTGGTTCGGGATCATCATGATTCCCACCTTGCTAACGGCAACCATTTGTTTCATCATCGCCTTCATTGGTGCGCCACCTGTCGATATTGATGGAGTCCGCGAACCTGTTTCTGGCGGTCTCCTTTATGGCAATAACCTGATTACCGCCGCCGTTGTTCCATCATCGAACGCGATCGGTCTGCACTTTTACCCCATTTGGGAAGCTGACAGTCTTGACGAATGGTTATACAACGGTGGTCCTTACCAACTGATTGTTTTCCATTTCCTGCTCGGAATTTACTCCTATATGGGACGTGAATGGGAACTGTCCTACCGCCTTGGTATGCGTCCTTGGATCGCCGTAGCCTATTCTGCACCTGTCGCAGCAGCAACTGCCGTTCTCTTGATCTACTCCGTTGGACAAGGCTCATTCTCCGATGGTTTGCCTTTAGGAATCTCTGGTACTTTCAACTTCATGCTTGTACTTCAAGCAGAACATAATGTACTGATGCACCCCTTCCATATGTTGGGAGTAGCGGGTGTATTTGGTGGTTCTTTGTTTGCCGCCATGCACGGTTCGCTCGTGACTTCTAGCTTGATTCGTGAAACCACTGAAAACGAATCTCAGAATGCTGGTTATAAGTTTGGTCAAGAAGAAGAAACCTACAATATTGTGGCTGCTCACGGTTACTTTGGACGCTTGATTTTCCAATATGCCTCCTTCAATAACAGTCGCAGTTTGCACTTCTTTCTTGCCCTATGGCCAGTAGTTGGGATCTGGTTTGCGGCTTTGGGTGTAAGTTCTTTTGCCTTCAATCTGAATGGCTTCAATTTCAACCACTCAATTTCCAGCAGCCAAGGAAATTTAATACCTACTTGGGCGGACGTAATTAACCGCGCTAACTTGGGTATTGAAGTAATGCATGAGCGTAATGTTCACAATTTCCCCCTCGACTTGGCGGCACTTGACGTAACACCTGTTGGGATGAGATCTCCAGCTATCAACGGATAATCCCTGTAATTTCTCACTCTCTTACCAAATAAAAAAGCTCTCCGAAAAGAGGGCTTTTTTAATTAAGTTTGATTGCTTCAAATGCTTAAGGTTTATTTTATAACCTTATAGTTATGTAATTACTAATAAGTGTATACTTAGAGTATGAAATCCTAGTCGGTCTTTGAAGATGCAAATATTACCCTCTCTCCAAATCGGTCATCATCTTGCTCGTTATCCTATTATTCAAGGAGGTATGGGCATTCGTATTTCTGGAGCGCATCTGGCGGCGGCGGTCGCTAATGAGGGAGGTATTGGAGTAATTTCTGCTGTTGCTTTAGGACTGAATTCACCCTATTTTGATATTACTCAGACTAATGTTAGTAAACGAAGAGAGCAGTTTTTTGAAGCAAATCGACTAGCGCTAATTGACGAAATTCAAAAGGCTCGTAAACTTAGCCCCAACGGTATTTTGGCTGTTAATGTCATGGTTGCGGCTCAAGATTATGAAACCTTAGTGCGTACATCGGCTGAGCAAGGGATAAATTTAATTATTTCTGGTGCAGGATTGCCCATGCAATTACCAGAATTTACTGCCAACTATCCAGAAGTAGCTCTAGTACCAATAGTCTCTAGCACTCGCGCAGCCCGAATTATGTGCCGAAAATGGGAACGGAATTATGGAAGGTTGCCTGATGCTTTTATTGTAGAAAACCCCAATTCCGCAGGTGGACATTTGGGCGCTAAATTAGAGGAGTTAGGCGATCGCGCTTTGGATGCCGAACAGGTAATCCCCGAATTAGTGACCTATCTGCAACAGGAACTTGGTAAAGCCATTCCCGTAATTGCCGCAGGTGGAGTTTGGGATCGTGGTGATATCGATCGCCTGTTAGCGTTAGGAGCTAGAGGTGTCCAGATTGGTACGCGCTTCATTACCACCGATGAATGTGATGCGGATATTCGCTACAAAGAATTTCACCTCCATGCTCAACCTGAAGATGTGGTGGTTATCTCTAGCCCTGTGGGAATGCCAGGAAGAGCGTTGCGAAATGCTTTTGTCGAGCAGGCGATCGCAGGTTCTCTCGATCTAGATAGACGATGTTTGGCGAGTTGTCTCCATGTTTGTAAATGCCGCGATGAGCAGAAATATTACTGCATTATTAAAGTTTTAGACAAAGCGGCACGAGGCGACATTGAGAATGGGCTTGTTTTTTCAGGCAGCAATGCTGGAAGGGCTGAGCGAATTATCCCCGTTGCGGAACTGATGGCGGAGTTAGTTGCTTAAAACTCTTACAATATAATTACAGATAAGATCGTAGGAAGTTATGAACCAATTTAAAGAATGGGGATTTTCAACCCAATGGTGGCGCGGTGAGAAGGGCGAGTATTGGGTACTCGGTCAAACAGTTCTCTCTGTTGGATTTGTGCTACTGCCTGTCTATCCAGCGATCGCTCTAGATAATTTGTCACTAATCTGGAAATACGCAGATTGGGGGTTGACAGGAATTTTCGGGCTAATTGCATTGCTATTATTGCTTTCAGGAAGCCTCGAATTAGGAGCAAATCTTACGCCCTTGCCTCATCCTAAGCATGATGGAGAACTGGTCACTAGTGGCATTTATGGAGTGGTCAGACATCCAATTTATGGCGGTGTGATTTTCCTTGCGATCGCCTATAGTTGTTGGAAATTGAGTCTCAGCCACGCGATCGGGGCAATGCTCTTTCTATTGTTTTTCGATCTCAAAGCGAGAAAAGAAGAATCATGGCTGAGTAATAAATTCCCTGACTATGCTTCCTACCAGTTACAAGTTAAGAAACTAATTCCTTGGATTTATTAAGGTCAAATAATTATGTGGGATGAACGTTTTAGCGGTTTAGAATACGTCTATGGGACTGAACCGAATGATTTCTTAGTTTCCGTAGCATCAAAAATCCCCCAAGGAAAAATCCTCTGTTTGGCAGATGGAGAAGGACGTAACGGGACTTATTTGGCAACTTTGGGCTACGATGTGGTCGCTGTCGATGGTTCGAGCGTGGGACTTGCCAAAGCTCAAAAACTAGCTCAAGAGAATCAGGTCAAAATTATTACAATTCATGCCGATCTCGCTGATTTTGTAATTGAACCGCAAGCTTGGGATGGAATTGTTTCGATTTTTTGCCATTTGCCTCCAGATTTGCGGGCTAAAGTCTATCGCCAATCTGTGATTGGTTTGAAACCCAATGGTGTTTTTGTGCTTGAAGCCTTTGCACCAAAACAATTGCAATACAACACAGGAGGTCCAAAAAACATCGATATGCTTCCTGCTTTATCCACGTTACAACAGGAACTAACTGGTTTAGATTGGGAAATTGCGCGATCTTTAGAAAGGGATCTAGATGAAGGTCGCCATCATAATGGTACAGCCGCAGTCATTCAAATTCTCGGCAGAAAATAAATAATTAAAATAGAACCAACCTGTGATTGATTCTGTCTAAAGAAGATATAGATAAGATTCATAAAGAGGAAAACTGTGATGAACTCTAAGAAAAAAATTGTTTTGGGAATTGCGATCGCTACTTGTTTAGGTTTAATTCCTGCCACATTTATTTACGCTCAAAGCATGAGCCGTCCTGATGTTGTAGCCCAAGCTCCAACTGATTCTCAAGCGCTAACCAGTGCCGAAATCGAAGGTCTGAAGTTTATTCGTGAAGAAGAAAAGCTGTCGCGGGATGTGTACCGTACTTTGGGTGATCGCTGGAATCTCCGCAGTTTCAGTAACATTAATCAAGCAGAACAGCGCCACATGGATCAGGTGAAGACGCTGATGCAGTCCTATGCTATTGCCGATCCTGTGGTTAGCGATGAGGTTGGCGTGTTTGCCAATCCTCAACTAGCAGCGATGTATACGCAACTGGTACAGCGCGGACAGACTTCATTGCCCGAAGCATTAAAAGTGGGCGCATTGATCGAAGAAACTGATATTAAGGATTTGCGCGATCGCCTGAATGCAACTGCGAATCCGCAGATTAAAGCGACTTATGGATATTTGCTGCAAGGTTCCTACAATCATTTGCAAGCCTTTGTCAGACAGATTGAGCGACAAGGTGGATCTTATACTCCTCAAGTTCTCTCGCAGCAGGAGTTTACAGAGATTTTGGCTCAGGGACATCGTTCTGGTTGGCGCTAGTTCTGATATCAAGTTGATGTTGCTGTTGAAGCGATCGCCTCAACAATCTATCTCCTGAAGGCGATCGCCATTATCATGAGTCGGCGCTACACCGTCCAATCTTCGGTTATTAAACTCGGAACTTTACTGAAGTCACCAGTATTTCGGGTAAGTAATACCAAGTTGTTAGAAATGGCGATCGCGGCAATTCTCAAGTCCATTGTGGACACACGAACTTTTTGGCTTCGCATCTCGTCAAATATGGCGATCGCCTTAGCATCAAATGGTAAAACTGGAGCCTTTGCAAAACTGTTGAGAGTTTCTAACAACAGCGTATATCCACGAGCCATATCTGTATTTGTTTGGGCGCGATTGATGAAGCTATGAGCGCCAATTACTTGCTCATGAAAACTAATAACCGATAAAGCAAAGTCAGAGAGCGAATGTTGTGACATCCGCAAAGTTAATCGAATAAACTCTGAACTGGAACGGCGCTGTAGAAAGCTGATGTGGTCGGTGTCGAGCAAATATTTCACGATTATTTGTCAGCGTCATCAATAGGTTTGTCAGACTGCCGAAATGCACGTCCATATTCTAGGGCTTCAAGAAAAGCTGAGTCATCAGAGATTGAACCTATGAGTTTGTCGAGCCAGTTGTCGGAGCTAGGCTTACTGTCAAATTTATGTTGAAGATCGAAAACTACTTGTTCAAGGGTTATCAAGCGTTTCTCAAGAGTTGCTGTGTCTAGCATGGCTGCTCCTAGATTGAAAGTTATTACTCAGTAGTCTAACTAAAAAATTGTAACTGTGTTCAAGTCAGTGTCAATATGAACAAAAATAAGGTGCATCGTACTTCATTAATGCAGCAAACAAGATCAGCATCGCATTAACAATCTATCTTCTAAAGGCGATCGCTATTACTGTCAGTCGTGATTTCTGGGCGATCACCACAACTGTGTTCAAGTCAGTGTCTGTATAAATAAAATTTATGAGGTGTTAATAGTTTAATTCTCCTCTATGATTGATCCTAAATAAGGCTGAAAAATTGGACAATTACCTTGATCCCAAAGATATTTACATGACTCACCTTACGCAGATAGAAAATCCAGAGATTTGATTTAGATAAAAGAGTCTGAGAATGTATACTGAAACAAAGTTTGAACGTAATTGCTTCATCGAAACTAAACCAAGAGTAGCACATAGGA
>JBIKYZ010000266.1:0-6534 GCA_044354985.1 Pseudanabaena sp.
CAAACTTAATTCTAAGCTCAATCACTTCGCTCTCAAATCCAAATTATATATCAAGGCTTTGCAGCAATCTCACTTGGAATGGCAGTCTCTGAAACCTTTTTAGGCTTCTGCGTAACATGAGTTACATCTATGGCAGAAGTTGCCAGTCAATCAGTTTGGATGAAAGCTATGCCAGTCAGCCTATTAATCAACCAAAAATTTGATTCGATTGAGAAGATAAAATCTCTACAAGTGCCTGTCTTGTTAATTCACGGACTTAATGACAGTGGCATTCCGCCGAGTATGAGTCAGAAGCTTTACGATCTCACGCCAAATCGAAAACAGCTATTCTTAATTCCTGATGCTGAACATGCCAGAATCTATGACCCAAAGCATTCTTATCTACAGGCTATCCAGCAATTTGTAAGCAATTGATAAGTAGCTCGTAGAGTATGTTAGCGATAGCTCGTAGGGTGAGTTAGCGATAGCGTAACGCACGATTTAGCATTATTGGGTGCGTTACGCTGACGCTAACTCACCCTACAGTAAATAAAAAAAGGCTCGCACTGGCGAGCCTTTTTTTATAGTGCTAGTACTTTTGCTACGAGTGCAAGACTTTCTTCATAGAGAGCTTCTCGACCCCAGCGCTGCAATTGTTGTCCAAGAAGCGTATCAGCACTTTGATCTGACAAAGGTGATACTTGATGAACACGATAGTTTTGCGCTCCGCCACCAGCTTCCATTCGCATACAGCCTGTAGATTCTGAGCAAAATACGTTGCAAGCATCAGTATTTTGATTAGAGGCTGTCAAGCGTAAACCAATGAGATCTCCAACTACCTCACCAACATCGCCAATGGGAATTGCTGCTAATTCAGCCTTGATTTTGATATGGTTACGACCTTCAAAAATAATATGCTGAATATCGTAATCGCCACCTTCAGAGCTACGTTCAACGGGTTCCCATTCCAGACGGCTGGCGATCCAGCCCAGAAACATTAGAGCTTGGGTACTGTTGCCTCGCTCATAATCGATAGTGATTCCATCAATTTCCCAAACAGCCGAACGGCGATCGGGTTGGTCAAAAGCTTGAGCTGTAAGTTCTTGCCAAGGTGCAAGGCGTTGCCAATTCAAGTCCGCAATTTGCGTACTTGCTTGAATCATCCCTTGAACTTTGAGTAAGTCTGACTCAGAATTGGCAAATGTAGCTGAGTCCATAATTAAGCGATCGCTTAAATTAACTAGCTTCTCAAACATACGTGTATTAGGTGCGGGGCTGTCTTTCCACCACAAAAATACAGGTAGATCGGGGATCAGTAATTCTGGCAGAATGCTATGAACGCGATCGAATGCTCGTTTTGCACCAGTTAGAGTGATATATTCACCACAGACCAAGGAGCTACGACTTTTTTGGATCGGGCAATAGGCTGCGACCTGTGCAGATATGCCTTGATCTTCTTCATCAAGAGTTACCAAATCGACTACGCGACAAGGACTCTGAGAAACGATCGCATCAACGGAAGCCATCCGCGATACTACATCCATATTTTCTGGTTCATACACCAAAAGATTAAAAGTTGTGGCGCGAGCAGCCGAATTTTCACCATAAGACTGCCAGATTTTGCTTAGCTCCGCTTCGACTTGAGATACCGAGACATCTTTGGGAGCTTGCAAAGATACAACGGAAGTTGCTTGGGTATTCATGGGAATTATAAATTACGAATTACGAATTGGGAATTACGAATTGCAAATTACGAATTACGAATTACGAGTAGGGAATTGGGAATTACGAATTATAAATTTAAGGAAATTAGATCGTAATTCGTAATTCGTAATTCCTAATTGATCAAAGCCGTCGCCACTGTCGTCCATCACGTTCGATCAGTTGTTCGGCTTCAGATGGGCCCCAAGTTCCTGCTTCGTATTGAGGCACGACGCTGGGATCATTAGGCATTTCCCATGCAGTAAGCGCGGGTGTCACAACTTTCCACGCGGCTTCCACTTCGTCACCGCGTGTAAATAGTGTCTGATCGCCCAACATACAGTCTAGCAATAGACGATCATAAGCGTCGGAGCCTTCGATACCAAAGGTTTTACCATAGCCGAAGTCCATTTCTACCGATCGCGATCGCAGATCAGCTCCTGGCATCTTTGCCTCAAACTTCAGGGCAACACCTTCATTGGGCTGAATCCTAAGTGTCAATACGTTTGGTGAGACCTGCTTTGCCGCAGACTGAAACAGTAAATAAGGCACATCACGAAACTGAATCGCAATTTCGCTGACTTTTTTTGGCATCCGTTTGCCAGTTCGTAAATAGAAAGGAACACCTTGCCAACGCCAGTTGTTTACTTCAAATTTCATGGCTACATAGGTTGGCACTAAAGAATCAGGATTAACATTAGGTTCAAGGCGATAGCCTTCTACCTGTTTACCCTTCATCCAGCCCTGTCCATATTGCGCTCGTACACATGATCGCTCTAGGCGGCGTGTATCGGCGAGTCGGGTTGCTTGGATCACCTTAACTTTTTCATTTCGCAGAGAGTCTGCATCCATGGCGTTAGGTGGTTCCATCGCTGTCAAGCAGAAAAGTTGCATCAAATGATTTTGCAGCATATCTCTGAGCGCCCCAGAGTTTTCATAATAGCCAGCTCGATCCTCAACACCAACGGTTTCGGCGACCGTAATTTGGATATGGTCGATAAACTGACGATTCCATAGTGGTTCAAAAATCGCATTGGCAAATCGCAGCACCAAAAGATTCTGAACGGTCTCTTTTCCTAAATAATGATCAATCCGATAAATCTGTTTTTCGTCACAAGCTTTCTGAACTACTCGGTTGAGATCTTGACATGATGACAAATCTCGACCAAAGGGTTTCTCAATCACAAGCCGAGTCTTGTCAGCATTCTTGATCATCCCAGCTTGCCCCAACTTCTCGATCGCATCGGTAAAGTAATTGGGTGAAACGGCTAAATAAAAGACTCGATTACCGCGAGTACCCCTTTCTTTGTCAATTTGATTTAGAAATTCATCAAGCTTTTTATAATCCTCAAGATTGCTCATATCAAGGGATTGATAATATAAGCCTTCAGCAAAATCTTGCCAAATTGCTTCAGCGCCAATACCTACGGAGAACTTTTCTACGCCCTCGCGCATTTGTTCACGAAAGTAGTCGTGACTCCAAGGTCTTCGAGCCACACCCACGATTGTGAGTTCTGGCGGTAACCGACGCTGCTGTTTGAGATGATAGATCGCTGGAACTAGCTTGCGAATAGTCAAATCACCTGACGCACCAAAGATCACAAGGATCAGAGGTTCAGGTGTTCTTTCTTGCTGTAAACCAACCCGTAAGGGATTTTCGAGTATTTGTACCACAGGCTCGTTTGTTGAACGCTAGGTAGATTCTAGCCAATATATTCATTTTTCTAACGATATCGTCTGTTTTCCTTTAGGATCACTCGTCCTAGCTTGGGGATTTCCATCGTCACGAGTCTGGAATACCCCACAAATTAAAGTAAGGAATGAAAATTAAATAACATGCGCATAAATTGGTTCGGCGGGCGAAGCCCGCCGAACCAATTTATGCGTTTATTCCTAAATACCGCTCAAATTCTCCCGCCATGTATGATAATGATTATCATTCTTGAAATATGAAGCTATATAAGTACGATTTCAAACACAAGAACTTGATTAGCTTTAATATACAAATTATTGATATTGAATATTAAATATTTTTTATTAAAAGCCTAATTTGATTGGGTTTAAAGCTCTAAAATATTTAAACTATTTTTTTGTTAATGATATTAGTTACTATTAAAGACTATGTAATTTGCAAGTGAGGAGTTAATCCATGTCGAAAATTTGGTTTGAGCAAGTACAAAAGTCTCTAGTTGGCGCGATCGCATGTTCTGCGATCGGAGTATTGCCCAGCAACATGTTTAGTGCTTCGGCTCAGTCGTTACCACCAACTAAAGATGTCCTAACCCAAAATGTCACATCTGTCTCCCAACTCAGTGATGTACGTCCGACTGATTGGGCTTTTACAGCCTTGCAGTCCCTCGTTGAACGCTATGGATGTATCGCAGGTTACCCCGACAGTACCTTTCGCGGCAAGCAAGCCACTAGCCGCTATGAATTTGCGGCAGGTTTAAATGCTTGTCTAGACAAAATTAATGAGATTATCTCCGCAGGGCTAGCCGATAAAGTTAGCAAAGAAGATCTCGCCACATTACAGAAATTGCAAGAAGAATTTGCGGCTGAACTTGCAACTTTGCGAGGTAGAGTTGATGCCCTTGATGCAAAAACTGCCAAACTCGAAGCGCAGCAATTTTCGACGACAACTAAGCTCACAGGTCAAGTAATTGCGGCTGTCTCTGCGGGAAGTTCAGGTACTGATTTTCTGCTGGACTCAACTGGAACAGCGACAACCAATGCTGGCAAAGTCAATGCAACTGTGATTAGCCGCGTGCGACTGAATTTTAATACGAGTTTTACGGGCGAAGATTTATTGCTAACTCGCATCGAACTTGGCAATGGTGGCACAGGGTTAAACAATTCTCTAAATGCTCCCGATAGCTTATTAGGATTCACAGGATTTGGAAACAGTTCTAGATTTGATTACAGTGGTGTTGGTACAAACGGCACACTAAATCGTTTGCGTTACGATTTCCCGATTGGCAAAGATATCCGCGCTTCGATTGGGACAAATATGTCGTTGAACGATCATCTTGATGCCAATAGCTTTGCTAATGACGAGTCAGCCGATTTCTCTAGCGGCATGTTTATCAATAATCCATTGATTTTGCCCGTAAATGATGGTGCTGGTGCTGCGATCGCATGGAACTTTGGTGGTAGTGCTTTTACTTTAAGAGCAGGCTATGTAGCCCAAAATGCTAATAGCCCTACTTCTAACGGAACCATCAATCGAGGTTTATTTGGCGATCCCTATCAAGGTACGCTTGAGCTAGAATTTGCGCCAAAAAATGCGAATGATGAGAGTCCGTTTGCAATCCGCTTGCAATATACTCGCGCTTCAGTAAATAATCTTGACTACAATACGGGCGGCGTAAACCTTGAGTGGGCTTTCAATAAATCTGTGGCGCTTTTTGGCCGCTATGGATTCGGGAATATTAGTAATCGCGGTACTGCCATTTCCGCAGCACTTCCCAGCTATACCACTTCAGCTAATACTTCTCTGAGTCCCCAAACTTGGTCTGCGGGTTTCGCGTTTCCTGATTTATTTAAGGAAGGTGCGATGGCTGCGATCGCGGTTGGGCAACCTTTCATTGAGAATCAAGTGGGTAATGCTACTCAAACCAATGTGGAGTTGTTCTATCGCTTCCCGATCTCTGACAATATCAGCATCACTCCTGATTTGCAGTTCATTTTTAATCCCAACAACAACAGTGGCAATAGCACCATCACTGTTGGTACATTGAGAACTGTATTCTCGTTCTAGATAAAAACCTCACCCCTAGCCCCTCTCCTTGCTAAGGAGAGGGGGATCAGAAAATTCAGCTACCTAAATTTAACATCATCTCGACTAATTGCGATATGCCACTACAGCAAGGGTTTGCATATTCAGGCAGTTTGTTCTGTTTGGCTAAATTATCAAGATCTTTTGCATTTTTGATCGCCGTTTTAGTATGTTCCTTTAACTGTTTTGGATAGTAGCATTCTGATTTGTCGTAATTGGGAATATGCTTCTTTAATAGTTTTTCAGCCTTATCTGGTGGAATATTTGCTGAGTAATCTTGGAAATGGACAAGAAACCAAAACTCAATACTAGGATTGGTGATCGCCAGCCTGATGTTTTCTTTTTTCGCTTTCTGAATAGCATGATGCCAATTATTTGGATCTTTCTGAATATGCTCGTCCCCATCAAAAACAGCCCAAGCTAAATCTTCCTTTGCCCAAGTCCCTTCTCGTTTTACATCCTGTCTCTTGTCTAAGAAAGCATTTAAGAATTGACAGCAGTAAGATTTCTAAGCATTTTGCGGATCAAAGCTATGTAGATAAAGGACTCCGAGGTATTCTCGTAAAATTCATAATCCTTGCTGAGTCTGCGATATTTGCCTATCCAAGCGAAGGTTCTCTCCACTACCCAACGCTTTGATTCAACAACAAAACCTTGCTGGTCTTCATTCCTTTTACTTACTTCCCAAGTGCAACCAAAATTATCTTTTACCCACTGAGTGATGTCTACACCCGAAAACCCCTTGTCAACTAGTATCTTTTGTAATCGTCTAAGTGGATACTTCAAACTTTCTAATTGATCGCCCCTGCCCTCTCGCCAACGTTTGCTGGGCATACCATAACCCCGACGGCTAACCCCAATGTATCAGCCATGATGAAGCGCTTGCGACCATTAATCTTTTTACCGCCATCAATACCACGACTACCTGCACTATCCATTGTTTTAACACTTTGACCTTAGTACAGGACAAAAAGTTGCAAAAGTAGACAGGAAGGGGTTTTATAAAAGATAACCACATCGCAAATAAAACCCCTATGAAAGAGATTAACCTATTTCGCGAAAAGTTGCATGAACATCTG
>JBIKYZ010000267.1:0-6519 GCA_044354985.1 Pseudanabaena sp.
TTCATAGCACGCTTGCTCATCTAGCAATTGGGTTAGGGGAAATTTGATCATCTTAATCTCTGAAAATTCAAAACGACTTACTCCTATTTTGCCATTTCACCTATTTACCCAGATGAGCCAAAATCCTTTATCGTACTGAGTCCTATGCAGAGTTTTACACAACTAAACGAGGCAAATTAAAGTCACGGCAGCGTAAGCGTAAGGTTGCTGATCGAGTGAAATTTACGGTAGCTTTTCCAACTCGTAAACGTGCTGTGAAGGGGGTAATGCCTTTTGATAGTTACAATCAGATGATATCTCTGTATAACGCCAGACATCAGAAAGCTCAAGATTTAGCTGAGTTTAATCAGCGTTACACCATAGCTGAAGAAAATATTCGCAAGCATGGCGATCAAATTTATTTTTCTCCTGAAGAAAAGAAAGCGATAGAAGAAGCAAAAGCTTTAGCTAGTTTCGATATGCGTCTTAATCAAATTGGAGAAGAGGTAGCTATTGTTATTGATGAAAGTGAGTTTGCAGAATTTGATCAGAAACTAGGTTTAGATTCATTTTCTAGTAATCCAGATATTGAAATAGATGATGAGTTTATCGATGATGAATCTGATGACTCAAGCGATAATCAAACTGTTCGATTTATAGAGTCAGAACTTAAAGCGATCGGGCTTCCAGCAATTCGGAAGCAGTTTAATATTACTGCTCGTAGCTATAATGAGGCATTTGCGAAATTGAGTTCACAGGGTATTACTATTCAAAAGGAATAAAAAATCAATTTCAACCAATATCTGAAATATGATCTTGCACTAATTTTTTGAAGTAATTAGATCTACTTTCTTCAAAAGAGTTGCAAATTGTGGCTCCTCTATTTTGAAACGCTTGTTTCAACTCTGGAGAAAACCCATCAACATCAAAATAAGTGTCTTTATAAATCTCAGTCCCTTTTAAGATAGCTTGCTCGAAAGTAGTCTTATTGACCCTTGTTGACACAAAATTTACTTTAGTAAGATGTGCTGCATTAAAATTTGAGTCATCAATATTTGCTCTTTGAAAGTTAGTATCAAAAAGCTCTGCTTCTATAAAATCAACATTAATAAGCTTAGCTTCAAAAAGAATAACATGATGTAAAGTGGATCTGCGGAGATTTATATTCTCAAGTCTTTTTCCACTAAGATCTATGTCATTAAGAATAGCTCCAGACAAATCAATTGTTTTTTGTTCTATTCCCGATTTTATATCTCGACGAATAATAACGGTAAGTGCTGCCTGAATATCTACAGGAGTTTTAGAGGTTTTTTCTTCTTGAGATTGCGATATATTAACATCTTTTTCTCTCCTAATAAAAGCACTCAGAATCTCAATGACTATCCAATAATATTTCTCATCATCTTTGGCGATTCCTTCTAGAGAATAAATAGCTCCTAATCGAGTATGTAGGCTATTGCTGGCTAATTGCTCTGTAGCTTTACTAAAACGATCCGTAATAAGCCGTGATTCAGCTATTTCGATATCTTTTTGGGACTTTTTTTCATCCAAATCGTTTTTTCTTTTTGCTTGCTCAAGATTTTTGTTTGCTATCTCAAGATTTCGATTAGCTATCCTAAAATTTAGGAATAGAAAAACTCCACCTACTATTGTTGCGGATGTTCCGACCCCACCAATAATTGCCTTACTAATTTCTAGTGATGCTTCAAATTTCTCTTTCCCATTTTGGAGACCTGCATAATTGTTAGTAACTTGAACACCCCAATGTATAATCCACAATGCTAGGATGAAACCTGCAATTAGTAATAGAAAGACCCAAAAATATTTTTTCATGAGATTGAGATTTTGCCTCATATACTACTAATTTTTTTTCGCACTAAAATTTCATATAATATTTTAACTCTATCTTACTGATTTGAGATAATTTTGAGGTAATAGCTAGATGTGATCGGTTTGATAAATTAGCGATCACCATTTGTAGAGATTATTGGTGCAATTTGGCTATTTAATGCTCTGATAGAATACTCGTACAGCCCAACAATCCTATGAATATGAAAACCACCACAAATTCATCACTAGCAAAACTTAACCCCTATTCGGCTGAAGGCAAAGCAATTCAACGTCTCCTCCTAGAAGCTGACGATTCTCAGTGGATAACAACTATTGAAAGAGGTGAAGAAATAAATCTAGATGCGTTGCAGCAACAAATAAGTATTTTCAAAACTTTCCAAGCCACCCATTAAGATAAAAAGGGGATTTGGTAACAAACAACGCCTCTTATCTTCAAAATCTAAATAGCGATCGCCTTTCTTAGAGATTACTTAGTGTGATCGCTGTTCTATTTGAGTTGAAGTACGATCTTTGTTTTGTGGAATGAAAGGGCGATCTCTTTGAACATTTAGTGTTTCTGATGAAAATAGGCGATCGCTGATTGATTTGAAGTGCGTTGCGATCTAATCTTGAAAATATCAGTATATAACCGCTATAATCTAAAGCACAATCCTCACCTGTAAACTGTAATGACACTTAAAGAATTACTATTACAAGAAATCAACAGCACTCCAAACGAACAGATAGAAGACCTATTTGGCTTTGTCAAATCACTCAAAGCACCAACAAAAACGCCAATAGCAACATATCGCGAACTTTTGGAACGGATTGATTATCTAGAAGCGATCGTAGGAATTCGTAAGGGGCTAGATGAATTTGACCAAGGAAAGGGAATTCCCGCTGAACAAGCATTAGCAACTCTACAGCAAAAACTTAGCATTCCCCCTCGCCCATGAGTTACCAAATCCTCATTCAACCTACTGCTTTTCAAGAAATTGAAACATCCTATCGTTGGATGTGCGACAATCTAAGCGCTGACACAGCAAACAATTGGTATTACGAACTTCAAGACGCGATCGCTTCACTGCAAACATTCCCCAAGCGTTGTCCTATAGCACCAGAAGCCTCAATAATTGGGCGTGAAATTCGTCAACTTTTGATTGGTAAACGAAAGCAATATCGAGTTTTGTTTGTCGTTGAGGAAGAAGTTATAGCGATTCTTCATGTTCGCCATAGCCACCAATCCTATGTAGGTGAGACTTTTGAATGATTATTGTTTTTGAAGGCGATCGCCTTTTGGGGAGATGATTAGTGCGATCGCTTTGTAAGATATCGTTTCAGCCTACAATTCTAAATACCTAAGCAAAATCTGCTGTATTTCTTGCAATTGATTTGGCTCTATTTGACCAAGACATTGAATCAATCTGCGTTTATCAAAAGTCATCGGATCGACACAGACCACAAAACTATTACTACTAAGCCCATTTGTAACCGAAGGAACCAAAGGCACAATTACTGGAAGTAAGCGATCGCTAGGATTAGCAGAAGTTATCGGTAACACAGTTACCTTACTACGCTGATTAAAAACAGTTCCAGAAATAATCACCGCAGGACGAGTTTTGCGAATTTCTGTACCAATCGAAGGATCAAAACTAACTAACCAGATACTTCCCAATCGATAATCGCCGCTTGCTGCCATGCCACATCCTCATCATTTGACAATTCATCTAACAACAAACAAGCCTCAACCATCGCCTGGTTTTCCTGTTGCTTCCGCCATGCTTGCAGTAACCCCTCAATGAGCCGACTACGATTTTCTACGCGATCGTCAACGTAATGGACTAACTCATCTGGAAGAGAAATAGATACTTTCATAACTATTTTGTACTACTCACAATACTACTGATGGTAGCACACATCGAATAGAGATCGCCTTTTGGAGAGATGATTAGTGCGATCGCCGCAAGCTTTATGATTCGAGAAAAACGCCCATCTTACGGAACTTTTGATAACGTAGCTCTTGTAAATCTTCCACAGACAACTTACTTAAGCGATCGAGATTTTCGACTAGGGCAGCTTTGAGATTTTCCGCCGCCTGTAGTGGCAGACGGTGCGCCCCACCCAAAGGCTCATCAATCACATAATCGACAATGCCCAAACGCTTCAAGTCAGGAGCCGTGATTTTTAACGCTTCCGCCGCTTTACCTGCCTTTGCCGAGTCGCGCCATAAAATCGCCGCACAAGCCTCAGGAGTCGCCACCGTATAGACCGAATTTTCAAACATCATAATGTGATCGCCAATGCCAATTCCCAAGGCTCCACCCGATCCGCCTTCACCAATGACGGTACAAATAATTGGTACACCTAGACCAAACATTTGTCGTAAATTTGCGGCGATCGCCTCGCCTTGTCCCTGCTCCTCCGCCGACACTCCTGGATATGCCCCAGGGGTATCAATCAAGGTAATAATTGGCAATTTAAAGCGATTTGCATGATCCATCAATCGCGCTGCCTTGCGATATCCCCCAGGGGATGCCATGCCAAAATTACGGGTCATGTTGTCCTTAGTGTCTCGCCCCTTTTGATGCCCCAAAATTACCACAGGGCGATCATTGATTCTCGCGATACCACCTACTAATGCGGGGTCATCATTGCCTCTGCGATCGCCATGTAGCTCCATCCATTCATCAGTAATGGCTTGCACATAGTCAAGGGTACTAGGGCGACGGGGATGCCTTGCGATCTGCATCCGTTGCATCGCACCTAATCCCGAAAAAATCTCTCGCCGTAAAAGCTCGGCACGCTGCTCTAAAAGCTGGATCTGACCAACCATATCCACATCGTTGTCATTCGCGAGTTCGCGGATTTGGGCGATACGGTTTTCTAGTTCAACGATGGGCTTTTCAAAGTCAAGCAGGATTTGGCGATCGGCCATGATGCAATTTTGTATAGTAGATACCAATTCTCAGATTAGCAGACAAAGGGCTAGTTAGTAGCGTTTGTAAAACCCATATCAAATTAGAAAGCTTTCATATCTTATCGATTGACAGCGTTTACTAGACGCTTAGTTTCACCTTTTGCTTCTTTGAGTAGATCATTCCAATCATCTGGAGGGTGACCATTTTCGAGCATCTTTTTAAAAACTCGATAGGCATCTGTATTGCTTTCATAAGCTCGCTTAGAACCCTCATCATTTACCCAAGCAAAAATAATAATTTTGCTCTCCAGATGATATCGAAAAAATAATCGGTACTGCTGAAAAAATTTTGCTCGAAACCAATGCTTATACTCGCTGCCAAGCGTCGCACCTTGGCGATATTCGCTACGGGTGGGATCTTGAGGAATGACATCAAATGCTAATTTAGCGATCGCCACTAGACGCTTTGTGGCATTTTTCTGATGGTAATCATTGGGATATTTCTGTAGTAATCCTTCGACTTGTTGTAACAGTGATTCCAACTGATCTAGAAAAAGAGAATGGGCAAATACATTCCATCCATTGATTACTAACGGCTGATTGGTAGACAAATCTATTCATCCTCATCCGTAAGGATCACATCCAGATCTATCTCAATATCAGCCACTAAAGCCTGAACACGGTTTACTAGAGCGGTGCTTAAAAATTTTACATGTTGGGGATTTTTTTCGATATCTTGAGCAAGAAAATTCAGAAATTGTCCAATGATGGGATCGCTTTCGGTTTGGTCAGCACGCGAAATTACAACCCGACCATCCGACTCAATCGTGTAGCAGATTTTATCCCTTTTATTTAATCCCAACGCTTTACGAATCGGATCAGGAATAGTGGTCTGATAGCGATCGGTAAGGGTAGATTCTGAACATGGGGCTAGGGTGACAGTCATAGCAATTTTTAAATCTGTCGATATAATGCCATCTCAAAAGT
The DNA here is from genome assembly GCA_044354985.1 of Pseudanabaena sp. Taxonomy (GTDB): domain Bacteria; phylum Cyanobacteriota; class Cyanobacteriia; order Pseudanabaenales; family Pseudanabaenaceae; genus Pseudanabaena. The sequence continues at coordinate 5,714 of JBIKYZ010000267.1, forward strand.
AATGCAGTTGCATTGTCTTGTCAACGCTTAAAAAATAGACACTCTGAACATCTATTGGCTCAAATGCACTGTTAAGAGCCTTTCTGCAACTAACGGATTATTGCCTTATGAAAAAGCAACCAAATTAACCAGCCAATTTGGTGAATTATTACAATTGCCCAAAACACAACTTGATACGATTTTTTGCGATTTTTATGATGCAGTTGATGTTGGGCTATAAATCCTCCTAACCATCCACCGATTAGCTCAAATAAATGTAGTGTTGCTTCTGATGTTCTCCATTTTCTATTTTCTGCCCGATACTTGTCATCCGCATACAAAGTAAATGTGATACGACTTATTCCAACGTAAAGAATAAGAGGGATTAGGTTCGTTAGCGGCAGTACGGTGGCTGTTCTCCATGCGAAGTGAATAGAGCCAACCAACGGTAAAATAGATATTAGCAACATCCTTATGAATGGGAAAACAGATTTTTGGTTGGTTACTGATGATTTCCCCTTGTTTCTTGCTCCTAAAATGAAAGCATTGCTCGCACAAACTTTGCCATTTTTAGCGACAACATAGTAATAAATTGTGTCTCCTATCTGTGGGCGACGATTTGAATCTTTAATTTCAGAGATATGTAGAAAAACATCTTGACTTCCATCTACAGACTGAATGAAACCAAATCCCTGATCATCCAGCAATTCCAAATTCAAAATGGTAACAAGCAATACATAATACTAGTGTAAAATTAACACGAATCTGGAAACACAGGAGCATCACCAAGCATAAATTCGATTAGATGTTGCCAACCGTCAAAGAGA
>JBIKYZ010000064.1:0-20976 GCA_044354985.1 Pseudanabaena sp.
GCGATTGGAAGCAGGATTGGCTATCTCAGAACTTTACTAGAAACGCCAATTTTGCGTAGGAGTAAATCTGCATCGGAAATTGCTAGCTTGCAAGCCGAACTGGAAAGACTAGAACGCGATCGGCAGACAAACTCTAGTCCCTAATGGGTGTAGATACAGGATTCGTGGTGCGGTGCGGTTCTAAGAAACTAGCCCGTAATCGGGCGATCACTCTCTGGATGGTGACAAGATTTATTTCTTATCGGATTTCACTCTTGGTGATATTCCTATACTTTGATCAAGTCTGGTGATATCACTTCTGAGGCCATGAAACCAAACCTTTGTTCTCTATGGCTACCACGTTAAGGTGCAAAAATAGCGAACGTAGATTGGTTGTTTCAGCTTTCAAAAATCCATTTTCTTGGACTTTTGATATGGTGTTTTACCGATCTATATTGCTGGAATTATGTAAGCTTGTTATTCACCTTAACAGCTTTAATCTTGAATCAAGATGCATGATTCAAGATTAAAGATTTTTGAATCATACTTGAGCTTTTAATCCATGATCATCATTGCTCAGAATAATTTATCAAGATTGCTTACTCAATCTTGTTTTAAGAATCATCAATCAAGATTCTTGAAACAAGATTGCTAGTTGTACATATCTAGTAATGACTATCAGCTGAAGCTAATTTTCTCTGCTTGCCTAAAAAGTAAGATTTGCTTGCAGTAAACTGCAAGCGATCAATGTGGGCAACGCATAAAAAAGAAAATTTTTGCACTTAGCGTATAAAAACTTAGCTGATATGAATGTTAAATGCACCATGATTCTGGCACAGGTCATCGCACTGAAATAAAGAATATCCAGTGACAACATCCAAGGGTAGAAAGTAGACTTTTTGCACTCTCTAAAGTTTGAATTTTAATTAGAATCTTGAATCAAGATTCAAGATAGTTGAATGTAGTTCTTCCTTAGTTTGGATTTCCTCCTAGTCGATCGGCATTGCTCGAAATAATTCGAGCAATGCTAGAACCCATACTTCCTTAGCAATCTTCTGAACGTGCTTTTGTTTACCTTGTTTCAGTAAATTATCAAGAATCTTTAATAAAGAATCATCATTCTTGATTCTTTATTAAAGATTCTTCTTCGGGTTCGGTCTTACTAAAGATACCTTGAGCTAGACGGTTGTTGCCTATTATCGATCTCTTTAGAGCCATTAATTCCCTATACGCTTTTGCTCCTATTCCGTTGGAATCGTATTCAAAAATTGAAATACCATGACTTGGAGCCTCACACAATTTCACAGTTTCAGGAATCACGGCTTTAAACATGCGATCGCCAAAGTGATTATGTAAGGATTGCTGCGCCCAGTGCAATTTTCTCCGATCCTTCGTGTGTCATGCTTTGACAAATTATTAAGCTAGTTGTTTAGTCTTTTTTCAAGAATCTTGATTCATGATTGAATAGTCTTGATATATTTTCTGTATGAGCTTATTAACGATATTGTGAGAGTCTAGCTACTAATTATTTTGGGTAATTAAAATGTTGACCCATCTTGCATTATGTAAGACTATCAATATCTGAAAGTAGAATCAAGAATCAAGAATATTTAAACTTGATTCTTGATTCAAGTTTAAATATTCTTGAATATAGGATTTCAATTGCATAAATTATTTTCAATCTTTAAGTTGTTACTTTTTGAGCGAATTTTCAAACTAGAACGAACAATCTTGTTTCAAGAATCTTGATTAATTATTCTTGAAACAAGATTGTTCAATGTACTAATCTAGGAATGGCTACTCCTTTCCCACTCAAAAAATAAGCACACGATTAGTCCCCAGAAAAATCTTTGCAAAGGTAAGTTTACGCCTAAGTAGGGCTTGCTGAAAAAGTCTACAGAGCGAATTTAAAGGCATTACAGCTTTAAAAATAGTATTTTGTCGCATATTTCCCAAATTTACCCAGCGATTTTCTACGGAAGTGCAAGGGCTTTGAGCCTCTAGGCGCTATAACCTTGCACTTGTTATGGTAAAAAAAAAGCTTAAAGTCCTTATGTAGCAAGCTTTTGTACTTTTTCAGGAAGCCCTAAGTAAGTGCCTAATTTTATTCAGGAAAAGGAGTATAGCTGAAGCAAATTGTCTCTGCTTGCTTAAAAAGTAAGATTTGCTTGAAGTAAATCTTAAGCGATCAATGCAATTGAATTGTGTTGTGGATGCAAAGCACTTGCAATAGAATTATAAAAGAATCTATTAGTTATCTTGAAACTTGATTCTTGATTCAAGTTTCAATAAGCTTGAACGTAGGTCTTCCTCAGTCTGGATTTCCTCCCAGTCGATCGGCATTGCTCGAAATAATTCGAGCGCAGCTTGAACCCATACTTCCTTAGCAATCTTCTGCCCGTGCTTTCGTTTACCTTGTTTCAGCAAATTATCAAGCCAGTCATTTAATTCGAGTGACAGTCTAAGATTAATTTTTTCTTTTTCACCATCAATCAAGAATGATGATTCTTGATTGATGGTTATTGATTCTTGATTCTTGATTAAAGATTCTTCTTCAGGTTCGGTCTTACTAAAGATACCTTGCGCTAGTGGATTGTTGCCTAATGCCGATCGCTTTACTGCCATTTCATTACCTCATCAACTAATTCTCGATACGCTTTTGCTCCTGTTCCGTTGGCATCGTATTCAAAAATAGATAGCCCATGACTTGGAGCCTCACGCAATTTCACCGTTTCAGGAATCACAGCTTTAAACATGCGATCACCAAAGTGATTATGTAAGGATTGCTGAACTTCTTTGCTCAAGTTGTTGCGTCCATCGAACCGAGTCGCAAGAGCGCCAGCGATCTGTATTGGATGTTCTAGAGAGTCTCGTATTAATGAAAGAGCGCGTTCGATTCCCTTGATACCCAGTAAACCGAGGTAGCTCATATCTACGGGAATAATTACACCTTCGGCAGCCATGAGTGCATTGATTGTAAATACGCCAATGTTTGGTGGACAGTCAATCAGGATAAAGTCATATTGCGCCTCGACTGAGGCGATCGCTTTCCTCAGTAACAATTCTCTACCTGGCAGTCCCGAAATTGGGATCTCTTCTTCGGCAAGGAGAATATTGGATGGAGCTACATCGACACCCGAATTAGTTTTAACAATAATTTCTGACAACTTAGCGTGACGCTGAAGAACATCTTTTAACTGTTTTTGCAGGTGCCATATTTCAATGCCTAATGCTGCTCCAGCATTTCCCTGCGAGTCAATGTCTATAATCAAAACTCGTTTTTGGTGAAATTTAACTAGTCCTACGGCTAGGTTATAGGCAGTTGTAGATTTGCCTACTCCACCTTTCATATTGAAGACAGATAGCTTGATAGCCATTATTGATCTTGATGAAAGTTCAAAAGCAATAATATAGAATCTTTAATCAATAGTCAAGACTCTTGAAAAATATAATCAAGAATCTTGAATTAAGCCTTTCAAGATTCTTGAATTTTTGCTTTTCCTGTCTGTGAGCAGCTTAACCCAAAATAATTTGTTGAGTTTTATGCACTGCTGCAATCAAGATATTGACCGCACAATTTTTAGGCTCTTTACACAAAAATTGTTTGGGCTGTTAGCTGAAGTTCTGGGAAAGTAGGTGAAATGATGTAAGCACTATTAAAAAATTCGGTTACGTCATACCAGCCATCGGAATTAATTAAGACAGAGACTTTTGCCTCTAGCGGATCGACGATCCAATACTCAGGAATATCACGAGCTGCGTATTCAGTGCGTTTGGCTCGGTAGTCAACATTTTTTGTGAAAGGGCTGATTACTTCGATAACAAGCAATGGTGCAGATAGATCAAAATCAATCACGGCTTCACGCTCTTGCAAAGTTTGCCAATCATCTTGCTGTATTACTACCACATCAGGAATCCTAACTGTATCTAGTCCAATGCCACGAGGACAACGTACTCCAATCTTTCCCTGCATCACTGTCCAAGGATAAGAATATTTGTTTATTTCAGAATCAAAAGCTTTGTAAATTTGGTTAAGAGTTTCGCCATGCTGACCTGTACCTATTGCTATAGGAATAAGGTTTCCATTGACTAATTCATATCTTGTATCTGATCCGTCAAAATAAGTCAGATAGTCTGCAAATGTGACTCTAGAATTAGGGGTATTGATAGACATAAAAAGGCATCCTCTTTATAAATAACGGGCTAAACAAGATATTTTATTGTCTACAATAATTTTAATACCTCTCTTAAATTAAGGTGGGTATATGATCTTTTTGTAAACTCATGTCAAAATATGAACATAAGCAAATTTGCTGTGTTCATTTATGATGTATCAACTTTTGATATGACAGAAAAGCTCAACGACTTATCAGGACTACCTTTTGCAGATGGCTTAGATATTCATGTTCTATCACGATTATTTGATAACACGACCAATTCCTATAAGTACATTTTTCTTCTTTCATTGCTGGATATTCTCAGTAGACGCTTCTTTGATATCTCTCAAGAAATTACTTTTGAAGAAATTGTGATCGAGATGCTGGCAAACTCTTGGTATCCATACAGTTTTTTTAAGCTCTCATTTGGAACGCAAGATATGATTCCCAATCAGCTAGATAATTTAGGTTTACAAGTCGGAAAGATTGCTTTAAAAGGAGATTTTAAAAGTAAGGAACATTTGCGGGATTTGATTGCAAGTAAAAGCCCCAGCCTCTTTCTTATGGATTACGTCCCTTTTCGGATCAATACTGCATTCTTTCGACCAGAATTAAGAAAGATTCCTGATTATTTAGTAAATCGAACAGTTGTTAAACTTGCAAATGAAAACTTTGAGACTCGCAAGCCTTTACTGAAATACGGAGACAGCAATCTTTCCGTTCTTATACATCCCGAATGGTCTGTATATTTCAAATCAAATTATGCGATTGTTAGAGGCTGGATATCTTGGGAATGGTTGAAATATATGCAGCGCTGTAATCCTAGTGTTCCAGCCATTAGTAATAAATTATTTGCTCCTCAACATAGAGAATCCCTCAAATCTCAGACGGATTATTGGAAAATAGTTTTAGCCCATTCACAATTGTCATGTATTTATTCACAACAGAAATTAGAAGAGAATAATCTCTCGCTCGATCATTATTTGCCTTGGTCATTTGTCACTCACGATTTATTGTGGAATTTGATACCCACAACTAGAGAAGTAAACTCTTCCAAGTCAGACAACTTACCTGCAAGTACATATTTTGAAATGTTTGTAGGTATGCAACATCAAGGGCTTATTACCTCTCATGCGAATATGTCAGAAAAGACATGGAGTCGATTTATTGAGCCTTACATATTGGAATTGCGAATTACAGATAAAAGTGAATTGTTAGAATTAGATAAGTTGAGAAAAGCTTATGAGTCTGTACTACTTCCACAAATCAATCTTGCTATCAGTCATGGTTTTACGCCAAACTGGATTTATCACTAATTTTTTTACTGCTACCCCAGATATATCATTCATAAATCAGAAAAAACTTTTAGATACTAATAGTATGATACATATAGTTAGTGAGTATTGGTAATTATGTATCAACGAATTAATATTACGCTGCCTAATGAAACCTTACAGTTACTCGATCGCATAGCCCCAAAAGGCGATCGTAGTCATTTTATTGATCAAGCAGTAAAGTACTACATTAATGCCGAAGCAAAAGAAAATCTTAGGGAAAAGCTCAAACAAGGTGCAGTCCGATGGGCCGAAAGAGATCTAGGCATTACTCAAGACTGGTTTAATATTGATGAGGAATCATGGCAAAACGCCAACAGGTAATATTTCCCAAGAGAGGTGAAATTTACCTAGTAAACTTTGACCTCATAGTTGGCTCAGAAATTCAAAAAACTCGTCCAGCACTTGTTCTCCAAAATAATATTTCTAATCAACATAGTCCGATTACTATTGTTGCTGCCCTCTCATCTCAATTTGATGCTGAGATATATCCCATAGAAGTTTTAATCACGCCACCTGAAGGGGGACTGAGCCATCCATCAGTAGTTTTACTCAATCAAATCCGATCTATTGATAGACAACGCCTAGTTAAGCGACTAGGGGCTGTCTCCGATCAGCTAATGGACTGCGTAAACAATGCAATTCTAATTAGCTTAGGCTTAATCGATCTATGAGCTTTTTGGGGATCTCTTTTGACTTGATACCTTGGTTGAAATTGGATTGATACCTTCTAGCTGTCGCTCTCCCAAGACTTTCTCAGCCAATTTGGCAATTAAAGCTTGCTGTAAACGATCGTTACCTTGGACAAGCGCTCCATTCAAGATTTTTTCTACTAACGGTTCGAGGCGATCGCTATCTTCGCGATCGAGCCAAATCAACTGATGAACCTCCTGACCATCGGGACGAGCGATTGTGATTCTACGAGCATCAAATCCTTGGTTTTTTGAGGCGACCATCCCCTTTTGCAAGGCTTCAAGATTAATAAAGCGACGTGCTAAATCGCTAAGCTTTGGTTCAAAACTAGTCATGTCTGCGTTAGTCCATGATTCCGCAGGCTTGTCCACCACAATCATCAGCAAAGACTCCAACCATCGTTGATCGTCCGCAGTTTCATCGGCAGCAGCCAAAACAAACCGCCGTAATGTCCTTTCCAAACAAGATTCAACCAAATAACTTGCCCTAACTTGCAAATCTTCACGTAACTTTTCACTATTTCGCCGCACTCCAAAAGCCTCATGCAAAAGGCTTTGACAATCAGCAAGTAAGCGATCGTAAGTCGTTTGAACTTCATGTAAAACCTGAACTAACTTACCCTTAAACTGCTTTGCAGTCGTACCGTCATCAGCCTGACCAGCAACAATCGCCTCTAGTCCACAAGCAACAGGCAAAGATTGAAATAGAAGGACATCGGGTTCTTGAGCCTTTTGGAGGGTTTGGACAACTGCTTGTGCTTCAGTGCTCATGCGCGTTGTTTTTGTGGTGTAAGCAGGCAGCTTCTTGACAAATTGAAATAATGGTTTGACTACTGATAGCATCGTGACATTGCGAACGTTTGATGGGATCTTTTTCTCGCTCGACTTGGCACTAGACGATCTCAATACATTTTCTAACTCACGGAAGACCTGCGATCGCAAGCCGACTATTTCAAAATGTTTCACCGCAAAGCGCTGCGGATGCTTTACCAACAATTCAAAATGTTCGCTGCCTAATACGGGGATAAAAGTTCCATCTTTATAGACGCTGACATCATCAACATGCTCTAACAACACTGCTGCTAAAAGAATGGGAATTACACCGCGCTTTACCCCATAGGGCGGCGCATCAAGGATTGCATAGAGTTGATCAATTGTGCGTGGTTTCTCCAAAGATTCCAAACAGAAGTTCTCGATGGCTGTCCATACTGGTTGCATCGGCGCATAGCTGGGCGGATAAAAGCCCCAAGCTTCACTTCCTTGTCCATCTCCTTGACGATGAATCTTCGTTGAGTTTAAGACAGAAGTGTAAATGCTCACCTCTGGACTATTACCTGTTAAACCCAATTGAGGGCGATCGCCATGATCTAACATCGCCTGAATTAGCGTCCGTAAAGCTCTGACCATTTGCGAGCTTAACTCGCGGCGGTTAATCAACTCATTCCACAGCGTCAGCCCCTTGTGATAAACGCGATCGCAAACTGTTGACAATTTGGAATTAAAGTCAATGGCGCGACTAATTTCGATCCGTTCTCCCTCGATCCAACAGACATTCCCCCATCCATTTTGCTGCTGATTCATTTCAAAGGATTTTCCTAGATCTTCATCAAAGATTCTCTTCGCCTGTATCAGCCGATGACGCACTTCTAAGGTCGCTACGCGATCCTGTTGTAAGCCTTTGGCTTGACTTTGGATTTTTTGGAGCGCCGTATATTCTAGAGCCGCCATTTGTAAAAACTTGAGATTCGCCGCCATGACCACAATTAAGGGCTTACCGTCACTGGTGATGCTGGGTAACGACTGCGGTGGCTCGGCACTTACCCAGTAGCCAATCATGCCATCAAAACTATAGTGTGAGCAGCGCAATTCTGACCAATTCACATCAGCATCAAGATAGACTCGCTCAAAATAACGGGTTGTACCAGTGATGTAGCTGTGACGCTGTGCTACTACAGGCTTTAACTTAGAAATACTAGTTAAAATCTTGGCTAGGGGGGATCGCTCCTGTTCGATATGCGTCGTGATCGCGCTTTCCACATCAAAATCTGAGCCTTCCCAGATCCTTAATTCATCAATTTGTTTGCGATGGTGGAGAATTCCCTTTTGATCGAGAAATTCATCAATTAAATTATCAATCGCTACTTGCCGAGACTGGTCATCTGGCTGATTACTAATGTGATCGCACAACGCCCACTTCACCATCCCTCGCGAAGCCTTTAACCCACCCGTCGAAGTGATCAAATTCAGAATGCCCACGGTCTTGAGTAGCTTCACTCTTTCTGTATCCAGATTACTAGCATCACTAACTAAGTTCTGAATCTCTACCCACTTTTGCAATTGGGGACGGTTTGCCAGTCCCATGCCTGCGGATTCGATAAAGTAGTCATAAATGCGATCCAGTTTTAACAGTGGGATGTGATCGCCATCAAAGCTAAATTCCTTGAGATAACTCTGTAAGCCATAGGGTTCAGCGCTAGTCAGAAATGTAAATAATGAGCGATCGTTCTGAGCATAACGAGTACAAAGAATCGGCAATACCAAAGCCGTGATCGGATGCAAAGGATAAGCCGCCGCTAAGATTTCGGGCGAAATATCCTCAATCTGCGATCGCATAACCTCGCACCAATCTTTTGCTTGATTTTTGATTAGAGCATCATATTTTTTAACTTGTTTAACAATAGATTTATCAGCAGATTCTTCAGCAGATTTATAGTTTGGGCGGGAGATCGCCTTCCCAATTAACCAAGTCATCTGTCGTGGTGACTCCGTAAAAGGAATATCTTGAAATCTCCCTTGAATCTTTGCCCATTCATTGCGCTGTAAAGAAGCTAACCTTTCGCCATAGTCAGCAAAAGACTGATGTAATAGACCAATGAGATAGAATTTTAAATCAAGAGAACGCGAAGCGTTCTCTTGATTTGGCTTTAACTCTGCTAATTGCTGTAATAAATAAAGGTCTGACTCGCTAGGATGCAAAGACGCATATTCTAAGTTTTTGCCCAACTCATCAATAATCAAAATCACATCAGTTTTGACTGCTGCAATAACTTCTCGAATGGTTTGCAATGCTTCCTTACTATCAACTTTATCTCCAAAGGCAATTTTGCCTGCCAAATCCACAAGCCTAGTAGCGATCGCGGGTTTATGCTTACTCTTATGCCAAAAACGACTCGCACCATAGTCCAATGCCCGAATAATTGTATGTGCTAGAGGTTCTCTCTGGGCTGTAGCGATCGCCTTAAAACAGCCGTTTTCAGGCAAATTCTGATCTAACTTTTGAAAATCTGTTTCTGTGAGTGCTTTTTGAGCAATCGCCAAAGCCTGCTGTTTAACTGACTCTTCCCCCGCGCATAAGCAAGCCAAAAAGTGAGCAAAGGCAGATTTCCCTGTACCATATACCCCTGTTAATGTAACTGCTTGTGTCTGCCCAGATTCTGGACTATTAACCAAAATTTGTTTAAGTGCGTACAGAGATCTATCTGTTAGTACATAACCAGCTACTGAGTTAGGGTTGTCTAAATCTCGCTCTAGATTAATCGATCTAGCATAACGGCGATCAAGTTGAAAGTATTCTGACAATTTAAACATTTAAGGTCTGTAATATCTATTTAAAAGTGTGTGACTAAGCTTTGCGGGATCTTGAGTAAAAGACATCTGAATTATGCCAGCACTGTCAGAAAAAGTAATCTCATTACACCATCTTGCTACCTGCTCGATCGCATCACAAATGGCAGCCTCTGACAACTTAAACACTGTGCCTGGACTACCTTCATCAAATAATAAACTCGATAAAGAGATTGTCCTCTGCGTAGTATTAACCGTTTTCGCAAAATCTAGACAAGCTGACACTAAGATTTCATGAGGGAGACTAGTTTTTGCACCTGTGCGAAACAAATAATGCTTAGCATCCCCTACTCGCTGAATCAACCCTAACTCTGCAAAGGGACAGTCTAAGTTATCCTCATTCAAACTCAAATCATCACCTTGTCTAACATACATTCTCAAAAGGCAAGTGATATCTTTTTTTAATGAAGCCTCCACAGTGCGATTACCTGCCGCATCACGATACTGAATGAGCATTAATAGCAAGTCATCAACAGTAAATTCTGTTTGACGTAGGTTATTAAAAATTGCGTGCCATGCTGAGGCTTTACAGGGTTGCTGCAATAGATGCCAATGCAATAACCACAGGGAAGCAGTATCTTCTAAAAAGGGATCGTAACCATCTTCACCTAGTAATAATCGCCCAAATTGTGATGTTTGAGGTGATAACTGTCCTGTGCGATCGTCTTCAATAAGCTTAAACGCTCCACACCAATAGCGAATCGCCTTCGCCATGTTTTTTCCTACCCCTAGCTGAATGTGAGCATCTTCCTCTAAAAAAATGTTGGAGTTAGCATGAACTGCCTCAAATCCTTTTTTTAGCCAGCCATAACGAGGATAAAATGTCTCATGTCGAGCAAAAATTAATTCCGTGCCGCTAGAAGTATTGCTGTTGATAGTCTGAATCATATTTACTCTTTAATTTGCTTGGCAAGCTTAACCCAACTCTCAATACCATGTTGGGTTGGAACACCGCGATCGTTAAATGCACGAATATCTCGCTTATGCTGAAATCCATAGCTAATATGCAGCGATCGCTCTAAGCCATAAAAGTATAGCGAATCAAAGGGCAATTGGTTCGCCAAAATCCAATCTACAATTATATTACTGGTAATGTTTGTGATTTTAAAATCGCAGGCTGCTCCTAAACGGGAACAGTAGTAATTGCCATTTTTATTAATTTCATGAGCCATGTGTTGATCGATTTCTGGAGCGACACGTCCGTTTTTTAGACCTGTTACAGGATCTTTCTTTGATAACCACTTTTTTAAGTCAGGGGAGCAAAATCCATAGGTCAAGCAAAATTTATCCTTCCCAAAATAGTCAATGACTGGATCAATAATCCATTGATGTAAATTTTTCAGCGCTAATAGGGTTTCTTCGATATTGGTTTGTGGATAGGGATTAATTTTGTCATAATATCTGCGGTATGTCTTTGTGCAAGTACAAAAATCTTTTAGTGTTAGATATTTGCCAAGGGAGTATTCTGGATACATATACATATATATGTTGGATTAGTTTGCTCCCACAATGATTATAGGTTGTGATCACAGTCAAATAATTAACCTATGTCAGCAAAGCAATGTTGGCAAAAAGTTACCCAATGCGCTTTATGTCCATTTCTCGGTGATCGCCCATCTCTCTCCACAATTACAAGAATGCGATCGCCAAGCCAGATTATTACTTCCAAAATCTACTCAATTCACCATCATCAAATTCAACTACGAACAACCGAAAATCTCCTACCTGTTCTATCCAGACTTTGATACTGACCCACATCCTGCATTGCATCAAAGTATTCAAGTTGACCTCCAAACCCAAACTACTCAACAGCGCGATTATCACCAATCTCCCAATCCACCAATCTTGCATCGCAAAGAAACCTTTGTAAATCAAGACTATCCGCTTTATCAGATATTCGCTCAACTAACCAAACAAGAAGAGGTGATCGGCTTATTTAATGAGACCCACACCATTGGCACTCGTAAAGGATGGGGGCAGCGTTTACAGGAATACAATGTTGAACTGAAAGATCATCAAGTCATTTTGCTCCCCTCGTCCTCTGGGAGAGGGGCTGGGGGTGAGGGTCTAAAAGAAGATATCAAAATTGATCGACATAAAGCGGCAATTCATCGCCCCGATCTATCTAAACCCGTTCGACTTGCCCTAGAAGCAGGACTATTTACAGAAAACTCAACCTTCTTTGACTATGGCTGTGGTCATGGTGAAGATATCAAAAGAATTATCGATCGCGGCTTTAATAGCTCAGGTTGGGACCCATACTATCGACCACAATGCGATTGTACCTCAGCCGAAATTGTCAACCTCGGCTATATCATCAACGTCATCGAATCGCAGAGAGAAAGACGAGAAGCACTAATCAAAGCATGGGAATTAACACAGAAAGTTTTGATTGTCTCCGCACAAGTTTTAATCGGTGATGTGGGCAAAGGACAAATCGCCTACAGTGACGGTGTGGTGAGTAGCCGTAACACTTTCCAGAAGTATTACGAACAAGAAGAACTCAAACTCTATATCGATCAAGTGTTAGGCGTAGATTCTGTGCCTGTCGCTCTCGGTATTTATTTTGTATTTCGTGACGAAATGCAAGCGCAAAGTTTCAGAGCATCACGTTTTCGTTCGAGAGCCACCACACCCAGAATCCGACTTGTCTCCAAACGCTTTGAAGACTATCGCGAATTACTTAATCCCCTTATGGATTTCTTTACAGAGCGAGGCAGATTACCCATTGGCGAAGAATTACCAAACTTTGAGCCGTTGCTAACAGAATTTGGAACAGTACGCCGCGCCTTTAACTTGATTGTCAGTGCCACAAATCAAGATGAATGGGATGCGATCGCCGATAAGCGCCGTCAAGATATTCTGGTATTCCTAGCCCTCAGCAATTTTGATAACCCATACAAACGACTCAAATTAAGCCAACTTTCAACGCAATACCAAACCGATATCAAATCTCTATTTGGCTCTTATCAAGGTGCAAGTACTACTGCTGACCTGATGTTATTTAATTTAGGTCGTGAAGGTTTCATCGCTACCTGTTGTCGAAACAGCAAAATCGGACGGCTAGATCATCAAGCACTCTATGTTCATATTTCGGCTTTAGAACATCTTGATACTATGCTAAGACTCTATGAAGGATGTGCCAGTCGCACCATTGGTAGAATGGATGGAGCTACTTTAATTAAATTCCATCTGCACAAACCGAAAATCAGCTATCTTTTTTATCCCGACTTTGATCGAGATCCCCATCCAAAGATGCAAGCCTCAATGCAAATTGATCTGAGAGATTTACAGGTTCGTTATCGTGACTATCACAACTCCGATAATTCCCCCGTACTTCATTGCAAAGATGCTTATATCCTTCCTGAATATCCACAGTATGAAAAATTTGCCAAATTAACCAAACAAGAAAAAAGTTGGGGATTGCTAGAAAACATGAGGGACATCTCACTCTGGCAAGGCTGGCAACAAAAATTAAAAGAATACTGTGCGGAACTTCAAGGGCATCGTCTTGTCTGGAGCAAAGACGCTGATCCAGAGACGATTAAGTGTGTGAAAGCACAACGCAAATCCAAGAAATTGGAAGGAGATATATTCTAACTAATCCAAATCTCGCTTGAATCATAAAAGCTTCCTCGTTGCTCAAGTTTAAAATCACCCAAAAGTAAACCTAGCCAAATTTCAACGATTGGCAATTTCAAAGCCTTTTGCAAATCTATCAAACGCATAGGAGAAGAATTATTGGTAATACAATGCGCGATCGCTTCAATCCAAGCCGAAACATTCTCAGTGTGGGCAGTACTAATTGCTTGTTCAAACTCCTCCTCCAAGCTAAGCAAACTTTCCATTTCTAAAGCTTGAATCAAGACCTCCTTATCAATTACGTCAACAATCGAATTACCATTTTTTGCATATTCTGGAGCCTTTCTAGGTAAACTTTGCAAAGGCTCAATAAACTGGTCAAAATCCACCACCATAGACTGACGCACATAACGATCAAAAGCATCATCAGCCATGATTGGCTCACCCTTTACAGCACGAGAATGTAACTCCTCAAATAAAAAAATAGAGCAATCGCAAAACAAATCAGCAATTTGACAAACTGCTTCTCCTGCTATTCGTAACTGCGATCGCGTATCAAGATCAACCAGAGTCAAATCCAAAAGCTGAAACACCATTGGTAAATTCACATTTTCAGGAGTTTGTCTCGCAGTCGAAATGACATCCCATAAATCCAACTCAAGCTGTTTAACTTTCATAGCTTCTCCAGAAATTTTGTTGTGAGTTCTTCGCGCTCACAACAAAATTAGTTAGGATGACAAGGACAAGGGCGCAAAGGGCAAAGCCAGGGATCGAGCCGTTCTTGACTAGCAAATTTCTTAATCCCATAATTTGACTCGAGCAAAACCAATACCTTCTGCACATAAGTATGAACTTGGGTCGCCACCATCCCTGCACAATGAATTGGTGGAACCGCCGCAAACTTTTCTTGACCTTTCCAAACTTGAGCCGAGATCGCATGGATCGGTGTATCAGTTCCCGACTGTCGATAAACCACTAACACAGCCCAAAAGATTGAGGCGAACTCATCAATATTCACAACTAAACTTTCATCAGAATCACCACGTTTACGAGCGCGAACCAGATTACGGCGATCGCAATGACGGGCATAGGAGCGACGACTATAGCAAACATTAGGATTCCAACAGCGATCGCCCAACTCACCATGAAGTTCTTGAGCCTGAGCCGCCGAAAGCATCGCACACTTTTTGCACTTATCAGGAATAGCTTTAGCCATCAAAATTCTTTTGGCAACAATTACCCAAACAATTCCGCGAACTCCGAATACAGCCAGACTCAGAAAATCTGTAACCATGTTTCTCCACCGTTGGTTTAGCCAACCAAAACAGAGGAATACCCGTTAACTTCCAAGTTAAGCGCCCAAACGAATGTAAAATATCCCAAGCCTCATCTTGCGAAGGCTCAGCAAAGAACTCGTACAATTCAGAACGAAAAGCATCACAAAGCGATCGCACAGTTTGTGGATGACAATGATCGTAAGCCTGCATACCTTGCTTGTAAGCCTCTATTAGATTGCTAAGCATGGGTAAAACTTGGTAAACGATACTAGTAAACCTAACACAATCACCTTATTATTTGTCATAGATTCATCTTATGAATAAACATTCATCAATTTCATATGCATTAAAAATTCTATCTTTTGTGGAAATAGCATTTTAAAACTACCTTTTATCAAGATTGAACTTGAGATCTCTTCAAGCCTCAATAATGTGTAGCAAAAAGAACCAAATTTGTGCTGATAATATGTCTGCAATGTATAGCAAAATCTGCATTGTGTGACAGTAAATTGAAATCAAACTTGTCACAGCTAGAAAGCTCAAATGAAATTTGAGTCCGTAATTCTTTTATAGTGAATTTGCTCAAAATCCGTTTCTGGTCTTAAGAGGCTTGAAAAGCTGTGTGCAGAAATTTAGACTAACTTGAAACCAAGGAAAAAGTTACAAATTAAGAAAGAAAGGCAAATATTAATTTTTGTTAATTTTGGTTCTATTTTTAGCCTTGTATTTATTTTTGTCAGTGTATATTCTTTAGATGCATTTGGAATATTTCAGCTTTATATAAATAAAATTGTAAACCATTAAAAATCTAAATAATTTTATTTGAGAAGTAGTTAGATTCTATAACCAAGAAATTTCAGGTCTTCTCATAAGTCTTCTTGCCCATCTAGATATTAATCTACAGCTAGATAGAATGAGTAACTATAACTCCAAAGCTCCGACAGATGGTGACAAAAGCGCTGAAAGCAGCTACTTTACCGCACCTCCATCCATATCCTTACCCAAGGGTGGTGGCGCAATTAAAGGTATGGGTGAAAAGTTTGCGGCTAATCCTGTGACGGGTACTGGTTCGATGAGCATACCGATCGCTACCAGTCCTGGTCGTTCGGGTTTTGGTCCCCAGTTGTCGCTTTCTTATGATTCGGGGGCAGGCAATGGCATCTTTGGGCTGGGCTGGAATCTGTCGCTACCATCGATTACACGCAAAACGGATAAGGGCTTACCTCGTTACTGGGATGCTGAAGAGTCTGATGTTTTCATTCTTTCAGGTGCGGAAGATCTAGTGCCTGTTCTGAAAACAGATGGCACAGTGGATGAAACATTACTTGATGGCTATCAAATCCGCCAATACCGTCCCCGAATTGAGGGATTGTTTGCTCGGATCGAAAGATGGACAAATACTGGCAAACCCACAGATGTATTTTGGAGAACGATCTCCAAGGACAACATCACAACTTGGTATGGCAAAACAGAAGAATCGCGCATAGTCGATCCCTCTCACAAGACACATATCTTTAGTTGGTCGATCTGCGAGAGTTACGACGATAAAGGCAATGTGATTGTCTATGAGTATCAGAGAGAAGATGATCGCAATGTTGTTACCTCTCAGGCTAACGAACGCAACAGATCGCGATCGGCAAATCATTATCTAAAGCGAATTTTCTACGGTAATCATCAGCCTTATCCCCCTAGTCTCAGTGTTAATACGACTCCACCTAGCAGGGGCAACTGGTACTTTGAAATAGTTTTTGACTATGGTGATCATGATGAGGATAATCCGAAACCTTTAGATTCTATTTCTAACCATTGGACTGTACGCCAAGATCCATTCTCAAATTATCGATCTGGGTTTGAGGTGCGTACCTATCGGCTTTGTCAAAAGGTGCTAATGTTTCATCATTTCTTGAATGAGCAAGAAGTAGGTCAGGATTGCTTAGTCCGCTCGACGGATTTCAACTATTCCTACGAAGAGAACCCGATAGATATTCGTAATCCTATTTACTCCTTTTTGCGATCGGTGGAGCAGGTAGGTTATAAGCGAGACTCTAAAGGTGGCTACATTAGAAAATCTCTACCACCAGTTGAATTTACCTATAGCGAACCCAATATTAATGAAACAGTTCGTGATGTCGATCCTGCTAGTTTAGAAAATTTACCTCAAGGTTTGGATGGGTCTCGCTATCAGTGGATCGATCTAGATGGTGAAGGATTATCTGGGATTTTGACAGAGCAGGGAAATGGCTGGTTTTACAAGCGTAATCTTAGCCCGATTAATGCGGTTCTCGAAAATGGCAAGCAGCATGTTGAAGCACAATTTGCTCCTGTTGAGTTAGTGGCGAGTCAGCCCGTTGGCGGTTTGGCAAATGGCGCTCAGTTTCTCGATCTGGCTGGAAATGGAAAGCCCGATCTGGTGACAATGCGTGGAGCAGTCGCAGGTTTTTATGAGCGCACCCATGATGAAGGTTGGGAATCATTTATTGCTTTTAAGTCTTTGCCTGTATTGGATTGGGATAATCCGAATCTCAAGTTTATCGATCTTGACGGAGATGGTCACAGTGACATTCTGATTACGGAAGATAATTGCTTTGTTTGGCATCCGTCGCTAGCTGAAGAGGGATTTGGCGCATCAGAGCGCGTTTATCAACCTTGGGATGAGGAGCAGGGACCGAGAGTGGTATTTGCGGACAGCACGCAGTCGATTCATCTGGCAGATATGTCGGGGGATGGGTTGACGGATATCGTGCGGATTCGCAATGGGGAGGTGTGCTATTGGGCAAATCTGGGCTATGGGCGGTTTGGGGCAAAGGTGACGATGGACAATGCGCCTTGGTTTGATATGCCCGATATTTTTAACCAACGGCGAATTCAGTTGGTGGATATTGATGGTTCGGGGACGACGGATATTTTGTACTTCAGTAGTGAAGGGGTACAGGTTTATTTCAATCAGTCAGGAAATAGTTGGGCAACAAAGCGGGTGTTGAGTTACTTCCCTGCGATCAACAGTGTGGTTTCAGTCACAGCATTGGATTTTTTAGGCAATGGCACAGCCTGTTTGGTGTGGTCTTCACCGTTGCCGGGGAATGGTCGTCGGGTGGTGCGCTATATCGACCTAATGGGCGGGCAAAAGCCACATCTGCTAGTGAAAACTATCAACAATATGGGTGCAGAAACAGTTGTGCAGTATGCACCCTCCACGAAGTTCTATCTGCAAGATAAGTTATTCGGTAAGCCTTGGGTGACAAAACTGCCTTTTCCCGTTCATGTAGTAGAACGGGTAGAAACCTACGATCGCATCAGTGGCAATCGCTTTGTGACTCGCTACGCTTATCATCACGGCTATTTTGATGGCGTGGAGCGTGAATTTCGTGGCTTTGGAATGGTGGAACAGTGGGATACAGAGGAAATCGGGACAATTCAGCCCAGTAATACCTCATCCGATAGTACCAACTTGGATGAAGCTTCGTTTGTTCCTCCAGTGCTTACGAAAACATGGTTCCACACTGGAGCCTATTACGATCGGGAAAAGATTTCCCAACAGTTTGAACATGAGTATTATCGCGAACCGAACGAGTCTGACCAAGCATTTGCCGCCTCACTGTTGCCCGATACAATTCTGCCTGACAATCTGAACGCTCAGGAGGAACGGGAAGCGGCGCGATCTCTTAAAGGTCACATTCTCCGACAAGAAATCTACGCGCTGGATGGCTCGGACAAAGAACCTCATCCCTACAGCGTATCGGAGCGCAATTACGACATTCGCTTGGAGCAATCATTGGGAATCAACCATCATGCGGTGGTTTTTTCCCACGATCGCGAGACGATCGATTATCACTACGAGCGCAGTTTCATTCTCGACCAAACCGATCCAGAAATAGATCCAAATAAGAAACGCAAGATTTTTGACCCGCGAGTCACCCATGCCATGACCTTGGAGGTGGATGAGTTTGGTAATGGGTTGAAGTCAGTTGCGATCGCTTATCCTCGTCGCGCACCCGCTTATCCAAAGCAAGGAAAAACCCACATTACCTATACTGAAAATCAGGTCACGAATAAGCCCAACGAATTAGATTGGTATCGGATTGGTGTGCCGATTGAAACCCGCACCTATGAACTAACGGGATACATTTCAACAGACAATCGATTTCAAATGTCGGACTTTGTGAAACCCGATCCGATTCATCCGAATGCTTTTGTTCTGAACTTTGACAGTGAAATTGATTACGAAGAACAGCCTACCAGTGGGAAGCAGCGTCGTTTGATTGAGCAAGTGCGATCGCTCTATCGCCCGAACAATCAAGCTAATACTGTCGATCCGACCAGCTTACCGTTGGGAGAGGTGGAGTCTCTGGCACTGCCGAGCGAGAATTTCAAACTAGCGTTTACGTTGGGTCTTCTGAGTCAGGTGTATAGCACCAAGATTGCTACCAGTGATTTGAATGCGTTGCTGAGTAGTGAAGGGAAATATGTGCAGCAGGATGGAGTCTGGTGGATTCCATCTGGGCGGCAGGCGTTCGATGCCAGCAATTTTTACTTGCCAATTCAAACGAAAGATCCCTTTGGCAATGTCTATAGCAGTACCTACGATCGCTATCACTTGAGCGTCATCCAGACAGTAGATCCTCTGAACAATAAAATTCAAGTTTGGAACAATTACCGCACGCTGCAACCAGAGCAAATCACTGATCCCAATGGCAATCGATCGCAAGCTGTGTTTGATGCCTTGGGAATGGTTGCGGGTACTGCCATTATGGGTAAGGAAACAGAGTTGCTAGGGGATTCCCTGACCAGTTTCAACGCCGATCTGGCTCAGGCTGAAATTAAGGCTTTTTTTGATGCGGATAATCCGCGATCGCTAGCGATTCAACATCTCGGTACGGCAACAACGCGGATTATTTACGATTTGGAGCGCACTCCAGTTTGTGCGGTGGCGATCGCCCGCGAAACCCATGTCAGCGATCTTGGTGGCGGACAAACCAAGGTGCAACTCAGTTTTGTTTATTCCGATGGCTTTGGGCGCGAGGCACAGACGAAGGTACAGGCGGAATCGGGGCTTCGCGATCCCAATGTGCTAACTTCACCGACGCTCGATCCGCGTTGGGTAGGAACGGGAGCGAAGGTTTACAACAATAAGGGCAAACCCGTCCGACAATACGAACCGTTTTTTAGTGCCACCCATCATTTTGGTATCGAACAGTGGGGTGTGAGCAGTACGCTGTTTTATGATTCGCTGGAACGAGTGGTAGCGACGCTGCATCCTAACCATACATGGGAGAAGGTTGTCTTCGATCTGTGGCAGCAAGAGACTTTTGATGTCAACGATACGGTGACGATCGATCCTAAAACCGATGTCGATGTGGGAGGATTTTTATCTCGGTTACCAGATGGAGATTATTTACCCACTTGGTATCAGCATCGGATTGGTGGAACGATTCTAGAAGAGAAAAGTGCGGCGGAAAAAGCAGCGAAACATGCCAATACGCCAACGATCGCTCACTTTGACACTTTAGGTCGCCCCTTTTTGACGATTGCAGACAATGGCAAGGATGCCAGTAATAACGACCAGAAATATTCGACCTGTGTGGAGTTGGATATTGAAGGGAATCAGCGATCGGTCACGGATGCTTTAAGGCGGAAAGTTATGGTGTATGACTATGACCTGCTGGGGCATCGCATTCGTCAAGCCAGTATGGAAGCTGGAGAGCGATGGATGCTGAACAATGTGGCGGGTAAGCCGATCCGCTCTTGGGACAGCAGAGGTCATACCTTCCGCACGGAATACGATTCGTTGCTTCGCCCCCTGCGTTCTTTCGTGACTGGGGCTAATGCTACCAACCCAAATCAGGAATTGCTGACCGATCGCTTGATCTATGGCGAGCAGCATCCAAATTATGGTCAACGAAATTTACGGGGGAAACTCTACCTCCACCTCGACCAAGCGGGGGCATTAGCCAGTGAGACCTATGACTTCAAGGGCAATTTGCTGGGGAGTTCGCGGCGGATAGTGCGGGAATACAAGCAGGTCGCGAACTGGAGTGGAGTCGATGCGGTACTACCTGCTGATGATACAGCGATGTTTAATGCTGCCATACTGGAAGCCGCTTTAACCGTTTCTCTAGAAGCTGAAACCTTTAGCAGTCGAACTATCTACGATGCGCTTAACCGTCCTATTCAGTTAATTGCGCCGCATAGTAGTTTACATGGAGCGAGTTGGAATATCATTCAGCCTGAATATTGGAGTTTGGAAAAAATTGAAGCAAAAAATGGATGAACGGCACATTAAGAGATGCCCAAATATTGGGCATGAGAAATCGAAGCACTAATGATTTAGGAG